>JAOZNB010000077.1 GCA_029933995.1 Candidatus Moraniibacteriota bacterium
TTATTCCAGGACGTATTTGCAATATGGCAACACAAAATTTGGAAAACATATTATTGGCATATTGTATTGATGGAGGGGATGCTGATTTTAAGGATTTGTATAAGTGTTCACATACACGAGGAAAAGAGAAACCTTTTTTAGGTAAACCAAAAAAGACATTAATATGTGACAATCAAAAAAAGTTTCCTGCAGAAGTATTTGCATATTATCAAAGGCATTATATAGAATAGTGTTTCAAAAAAGGCATAAAACCGAGAGCGTAATCACTCTCGGTTTTTTGACGCGTGGTAATTTCTCTGATAAACTTCATAAAGTGTTAATTCACTTATTTAAGTGGATTGTTATTGGTATATACAAAAAATAATATTATGTCACTTTTTCAAAAACTATTTGGATCAAATGAAAAGCAAATTGATAAATTACAACCAACTGTTGATATAATTAATGGACTTGGGGATGAAATGAAAAAACTTTCAGATGAAGGCATCGTTGAAAAGACAAAAGAATTTCAAAAACGATTAAAGAATGGTGAAACAGTAGATGATATTTTACCGGAAGCTTTTGCATTAACTCGTGAAGCAGCTGACCGTGCTATGGGTGAGCGTCATTACGATGTTCAACTTGTAGGTGGTATTGTGCTTCATCAAGGAAAAATTGCTGAGATGAAAACTGGTGAAGGTAAGACACTTACATCAACTCTGCCAATATATTTAAATGCTCTGATGGGTGAGGGTGTACATGTTGTTACAGTAAATGATTATTTGGCACAACGTGATTGTAATTGGATGGGTATTGTGTATGAAAAGTTAGGACTTCAAACTGCATGTATTACGCATGAAGGAGGATTTTTGTATAAGGCAAATAATGTAGATGACAACGAAGTGGATATTGAAATGGAGAATTTAAATGCTGTTGAGAAAAAAGAAGCTTATGATGCTGATATTACATATGGAACTAACAATGAATTTGGTTTTGATTATTTGCGAGATAATATGGCACAATCAAAGGAGCAATTGTCACAGAGAATACCAAATTATGCCATCGTTGATGAGGTTGATTCAATTTTGATAGATGAAGCTCGTACACCACTTATTATTTCTGCACCAGATTCAGAATCAACAAAATTATATGAACAATTTGCAGGTATTGTGCCACGACTTATAAAAGATGAGGATTTTACAGTTGATGTAAAGTTACGTAGTGTTGCTATTACAGATAAGGGAATTGAAAAAATTGAAGGAGCTTTAAATATAGGAAATATTTATGAACAGGGAAAAATTCAGTATGTACATCATTTGGAGCAGTCTTTGAAAGCACAAACATTATTTGAGATTGATAAGGATTATATGGTGCGTGATGGTGAGGTTATTATTATTGATGAGTTTACTGGACGTGCACAGGAAGGTCGTAGGTATAGTGATGGTTTGCATCAAGCAATTGAGGCAAAAGAAAAAGTTACAGTACAGAGAGAGTCTCGTACACTTGCAACAATTACATTTCAAAATTATTTTCGTATGTACAAAAAACTTGCAGGTATGACAGGTACAGCAAGCACAAGTGCAGAAGAGTTGCAAAAAGTATATGGATTAGAAGTGATGGAAATACCAACAAACAAAGAATTGATTCGTGCTGATTTGCCAGATGTTGTTTATAAAAATGAAAGAGGAAAGTTTAATGCAATAGCAGATAAAATTAAACAATTAAATAAAAAAGGTCAACCTGTTTTGATAGGTACAGTGGCTATTGAAAAATCAGAGGCATTGTCAAAAGCACTTGAAAAAGCGGGAGTATCACACAGTGTATTAAATGCTAAATTTCATGACAAAGAAGCTCAGATTATAACAGATGCAGGGGAAAAAGGTTCTGTAACAATTGCTACAAACATGGCTGGACGTGGTACAGATATTAAACTTGGAGAAGGTGTTGTGGATTTGGGAGGGCTTTATATTATAGGAACAGAAAGGCATGAGGCTAGGAGAATTGATGATCAATTGAGAGGACGATCTGGTCGTCAGGGAGATCCGGGCACAACACAGTTTTATATTTCACTTGATGATGAATTGATGCGTCGATTTGGTGGTGATAAGCTTAAAAATATTATGGAACGTTTTGGCTTACCAGAAGATCAACCAATCGAAAATAAGATGATATCAAAACAAATTGAAGGAGCTCAATCAAAGATTGAGGGCTTTAACTTTGATATTCGTAAACATGTTTTGGATTATGATAATGTTGTAAATAAACAACGTGAGGTTGTTTACGATAAGAGGCGAATAGCACTTGAGAGTGAAGATGTAAAGAGTGAAATATGGGACTTGTTGCATGAGGAAATAGAAGAAGCTGTAGGTGTGCATGCAATTGGTGAAAGACATAATTGGGAAATGAAAAATATTGAAAAAGATGTAAAGGCAATATTTCCATTTACAGATGAGTCTGTAAAAAAGGTGGAGGAAATGGTTTCTGATAATTCTAAAGATGATCGAGAATTAATTTCTACAGTAATTGAATATATTTTTGCACAGGCAAAAATAGCATATAGCACAAAAGAACAAGAAAATGGTGAAGTGGCAATGCGTGCAATTGAGCGTTCCATTTTACTTCGTACAGTTGACCAACATTGGATGAATCATCTTGATGCAATTGATCATTTGAGGCAGGGTATTGGACTTCGTGGTTATGGACAACAAGATCCACTCATAGAATATAAAAAGGAGGCATTTGATATGTTTTCTCAATTAATAGCAAACATTCGTCATACAGTATTACATACAATTTTTAGGGCTACTGTTGTACAACCAGGGGATAGTGCTATGAGCAGAATGTCAGACTCAATGCAATTGTCTGGTGCAACAGAAAATCCGGAACAATTTGCAACTGCAGCAGAACAAGAGAAAAAAGAGATGATGCAAAATGTACCAAAGTTTGAAAAGCCAATTAAAAGTCAAAAAACAGTTGGACGAAATGATGATTGTCCATGTGGCAGTGGAAAAAAGTATAAGAAATGTTGCGAAAAATAGAAATTTTGTTCTTTAACGCAATAAAAATTTAAATAGTGAGGAGCAGTGGATGAAAATTTTTATTGTATGTAACTATTGCAAGACCATCAAAGGTTGCGATGATAGTGGTGATGTGCAGACATGTCTTCATAGAGGATGTAATAAAGTAGAACATGAGAAATGCAAAAAAGTTGTATTAAAGTTAAATGTAGGAAATGTTAATCTGAGGATGTATCCTTGTGCCTTATGTCAATACAAACAGGACAAAAGCACAATATGTTTTGCATCTGATGAATAATACAGTAGTTATTGTGCAATAAGCTAAAACTTAATTGCTATATTAATACCAATTGGTTTTTTTGGGTAGGGTTAGTTTTTGTGATAAATAAGGGGTTTCTGAGATAATTTAAAAGATGATATTGACAAAACATCTAAAATGTGCTATTATTTAGAGTTGTAATTATTTATAATAAATACTAAGAAATAAAACCTGGAAGAAAAATATGAATAAAATATTTTTAACATGTCAGTGCGGAATGCTGGTAGGATGTTTTGCTAAAGGACAAACTAACTCATTTTGCGATGAATGTGAAAATGCTACGCAACTAATGTGTGCATTTGCTCTTGATGAAGCTGATAATGTACAAAAAATAGTATTCGCAGAAAATTGCGAGTATTGCCAGACAGTAGTTATGAGCAATTCCGAAGAATCACCTGCATTTTTATCTACGTGAATGTAGATGAATAAAATATTATAAAAACGCCTAAAGTTAATACTGATGGCGTTTTTCATTTACTTAATAAATATAATTATGCTATGATAAACAAACAAAATACACAGTAAGGGAATAATGAAAAAATAGTGACAGTGGCTTTGTAGCATTCATTGCAGAATCTACAGATAAAAATATAGTATTTGATTGGTTTATTATTGGAGATTTACTTTTAAGATTGATTTTTAATTTTTATATATAAGTGGTATGATGGCCATATGATAAATAGAAAACAATTTCCACAATTTTTGGCTCCATATTGTATTGCTTTTGAAAAATCAGTAGGCGCAATTGTTTTTCGTATTACACATGGACGTATTGAGTTTTTACTTATGAAATATCGTAATGGTCATTGGGAATTTCCGCGTGGCAAGGTTGAAGATGATGAAACAGAATGTGAAACAATGAGGAGGGAAATTGAAGAGGAAACAGGTATTTCACAGTTGCGTGTTATAGATGGATTTCGCAAAACTATGAAATTTTCATATAAAGCACATGGACAAGAGTTGATTGACAGAAAAAAAGATAATAACTGTATATATATTCACAAAAAAGTAGTTTTTTATCTTGCAGAAGCAATGGATGAAGATGTGGTAATATCACATGAACATCAAAAATTTCAATGGCTTTTATTTAAAGAGGGTTATAAAAAATTAACTTTTAAAAATGCACAAACTATATTGACATCAGCACATAAAAATTTAGAGAAAAGCAGGATTTTAAATAAATAATTTATATAACCTACTACTATTTTTTGAATAAAAAATTTTGGTAAGATAAATAAAAATATGGAAAATGTAATATCAATATGCTCATTTAAATTAAATGATGGAATTTTAATAGAAGAATGGAATAATATATCAAAAATTATAGGGGAGAGATTTAAAAGCGTTGATGGATTCATTTCTCGGGATGTTGCAATAGATGATGATAAAAATATGCGTTGTATTATAAAATGGGAGAATGCTCAAAAACGAATAACATTTAATAATATATTTGAAAATCAACTGTTTGAAAAATCAATGGTAGATTTTAAAAGAATTGTAGATATAAAAACATGGAAAGAAGAGCTTTTGAAAATAATATAAAATAATATGCAAAACGAGGTGTATCATAAGAGCATACATAAAATAAATTTTTTAAGAAAAAGAGAGTGTGTTATGGGGCAAATAGTATTAATGATGTGTTCAATTATTTGTGTAAGTGGATTAAGTGGTTGTGATAATAATAAAGATTCTAATAATAATGATATAGCAGTGGGTGTTCAAGATGAAACATCAATTTATTTAGTAGCAATGGATGGAACTAAATTTAATGATTCATTGAATACTTCAAATATTGGATGTGATGATAAGCTTGTTGAGGTAAAAATAGATAAGAAATTATCACCGCAAGAAGCATTGGAAGAATTATTTGCTTATGAAGAATACAATGAAGAAGAAGGGCTGTATAATGTTTTTGGTTTATCTGATAATTTGAAAGTTGAAAAAATGGTAGTGGCAAATGATTTCGCCATAGTTACGTTATCTGAAGATTTATTTGTAGGTGGTATGTGTGATGATCCGCGTGTATATGCTCAGATTACAGAAACTCTTATACAGTTTGATGAGATTGATGGTGTAGATATATTTATAGGTGATGAGGAATTAAGTTCGTATCTTTTAGATGTGAGTGAAGAAGAATTGGGTGGTCCAATAAATTAAAAATAATTAATAATAAATAATATGATAAAAAAGAAAAATATAATAAAAGGTTTGGTTTTTGGAGTACTGGCAGTTTCTGTGATTGCTTTTACGGGTTGTGGTGAGAAAATTGATCAATTAAAAGATACAAAGGACAATGTGACATCAAAAATAGAGGATGGTAAAGAATTAACAAAAGATGGAAGTGGTTTCATGGGTGGACTTAAGGAAGCAATGCAAGGAGGTGTATCAATGAAGTGTGTCAATATTGATGCTGATGGTGAATGGGTGACATATACAAATGGTAAGAAATTTAGAAGTGAGGGATTGCTAAATGGTAAAACACAGATTGTTTTAGTGGTAGATGGAGCTTCATATATGTGGGAGAGGGGCGCAAAGACAGGGCAAAAAATGGATATGAAGTGTATAAAAGATTTTCAAAAGGACATGGGAATGCCTGAACTTACAGAGGAAGAAAAAATGGATTTTGATTACACACCTGAAAAGATAGAGGCAGAAGAAGCGTCTGGGAAATTAAAATGTACACCAGCAACAGACGCAGATTTTTCAGTGCCAACTA
>JAOZNB010000078.1 GCA_029933995.1 Candidatus Moraniibacteriota bacterium
ATATTATTTTTGTACACACTACTTCTAATCTTAAATTAAAATTAACTTTAACGATATATCATTCCAGAAACCTGCTTCTGTCGGCAGGTAGCTATTTATTTTTTCATGAACAAAGATTGCTTGATTAAAAAAAATAATATTGTCCGGAATACACATTATAATATTAAAGTATGGATTCCATACAAATGGTCTTTTATCTGTTTTACGGAATGGTAAATCTTATTATTTTATGTAATTAAGATTTGGATTAGAGTTCAAATTTACTCCAAAAAAATACATCACTAACTGCCGATAACTTTTGCAAATCAGATGTGCCTACGGGTAATTGTTTTTTATGTCCCTTAACATTATTCAAAAAGCCTGACACACTTAACAAATGTTCTACATCATACCATGATACATTACCCACAAGCACAATGCTCATATTTGATGCAACATAATATGTATCGTAATAACTTTGCAAATCTTTCTGAATAATGTTATTGACACTGTTACAACTACCTGCAACTGATAAGAAACGTGATAAAAATAAATCTCTGCAAGACCTCTTTTTGTGTTGCAAAAAATTTTCCGCTGCAATGCTAAATGAATGATCTTCTAAAATTTCAGCAATTATAACATTTCTCTCACGCTCAATGCGATTTTGCAACAAAATGTTATTTGCAAATATTTCACCCATATACCCAAATCCTTGCTTAACTACATCTTGATCAGCTGGTGTAAAAAAACCATATTCTGTAAATAAATAATCAGTCATGCCAAGATTTACAGTCCCACCACATTCCTTAAAAAAAGCACAAAGGTCGCCACTGGTTACAGATATATTTTCAGATACAAGATGCTCAACAAAATGAGCTGTTCCTTCTTTATTTACATCATCTTGTCTAGCACCAGAATGCACTATAAAATTAGCATATACCCATACCAACATTTTTCCAATCCAAAAGATACACATCCAATCCATTTGGAAAAGTTCTCTTCTCAAAATCTGCAAATGGATCCCACATAGGATACCCCTCCATTATTTTATATTGTTAAACTACATTACCTATATTTAATTATATTAATATTATTTAATACCTATCACTATATTAATAATGAATATTACCCCCATTCAATCAATAAGTCAATAATAATTTATGTTATGAACTGTATTTGTGACCATAATTACATACTAATACTTTTATCTTACTAATTTACCAAAAGAAAAAGTACCAAAATTGAAATTATCAATTTTGGTACTTTTATTTACTATCACCTGCACTCTTGAGCTAACGACAAAATAATATCCAACACCTCTTGTCTTTGATCAAGTGACATTTTACCATAATCATTCTTAGCTTCAGCTGTAAAATTACACAAAACCCCAAGTAAACTAAGTGTAGAAATATATTGATTTGTCACACTTTCTTCTCTATTGTTCATATCCTTTTGTAAAAATTGAACATGTTCAACAATGGCAGCATAATTTTCTTCATTGCTAACTGTCATAGGGTTGTAAACCCTGAATACTGTGGGAGCATCCGCATATGGAATAACTGAAAATATCTTTCCCGGAGGAAATATTTTCTTATTATCACTACGGACAACAACATCAAATGGTGGCCTTACATCAGCATCAGCCTCAAAGCGAACCCAAAATACATCGCCAGTAATTGCGTACCCTACATGAACACCCTCTGTGTACATATATAAATATGTTTCTCCATTTAACTTTACACGCTCACCACCCATGATTATACCGTCAATTGCAGATGCTGGGATTTCCAACTCTTCTGCTGGCATTATATGATGAATATCAGCAGCTGCACTTGTCACAAGCGAACAAACCAAGGCAATACAAACGACTAACTTTTTCATAAAATACTCCTCATCCTTATAAAGAATTATTATTATTTTACGTAATTATATACGTTTTTAAATATACTTACCCGCCAAATTAATATAACATGACTCCAAATACTAATACATAAACTATATTTTGTCAATAGCATAAATACCTCCAAAATGTTATACTAAGCTAATGCAGATTATATCAATTTCAGGCCTTGATGGTTCTGGCAAATCAACTCAAATACAATTATTACAAGAATACTTTGAAAGTGATGCTAAAAAAGTGTTCTATTTTCATGCTGTTGGGTTTTCTATTGCAAATAAACTTAATCGTAGAGACGCGATTAATCGCGTCTCCACAGACACTCCTAAAAATAGTAGTAACGCATTGCAATGCGTCTCTACACGTGACGTAGTAAAAGCATCATGGACAAAAATTCAACTACGTAAACTTGCACTTTGCATTGACATTTTTAGATTCAAATCATTAATTAAAAAATTAGAAAAAGATAATTATGATTACATTCTAACCGATAGATACTTTTACGATATGATTGTAAATATTGCTTATTTATCCAAAAAAGATTATATACCGTTTTTCTTTTCACAAATAACCATTCCAGATTATAAATTTTATCTTTCGGTTAATCCTGATAATATAATGGATCGTGATAATCCCCCCTCCCAAGGACTTGCCTATTTACAAGATAAGAAAGAACTATTTGGTAAATATAAGTCCGATTTTGATTTAAAAGAAATTGATGGAAATCGTGAGAAAGAAATTATTTTTAATGAAATAAAAACATTAATTTTATAAGCATGTCATTCCTGCGAAGGCAGGAATCTATCGTACAGTACATTGATAATCTTTCAGAAAGATTCCTGCCTTCGCAGGAATGACAATAGTGACACTACTCATTAATATACTAATTACTAAAATACTAATCAAAAATGTCAAAACTAAAATCATCATTCCTAATTCTTGTAATAGCAGAATTTATATATAATATTTCCAGCTATGTAATAAACATGGGTCTTGGTCGTATGCTTGGAGTTGCTCATTATGGTCGCTATAGTCTTGTGATTGGTTTCACAACCATGATTATACTATTAGTTGGTCGTGGCGTCCCTACTGCCATGATGAAACGTATCAGTGAAAATATAGGTGACTGGAACAAAATACGTGCAATACGTAAATCATCTGCACATTTGCAATTAATTATAATTATTGCACTAACTGCAATATTTTATATATTAGCTCCTGTTATAGCAAATGTGTTCAATGATTCAAGTCTTACTCCACTATTTCGCATAAGTGCATTTGTTATACCAGCGTTTGCATTATCTTCTTTTCATGTTCTTTACTTCAATGGTCTCAAATATTTCAAAGCAATGACTGCAATGAAAATTGCTAGAGGTATTTTTAGAATATTGTGGATTGTTGGACTTGCTTACTTTCTGAGACTTGATGGAGCTATTTATGGATCAATATTAGCACCACTAAGCGTATTTATTGTTGCAATGATTATCGAATATTTCTTTATTCAAAAAGTAGAAACGCGATTAATCGCGTCTACACCAAAATATCCATATAAAAAAATCCTTACATATGCCGGAGGATTTATATTATTTCTCATTTTTTATGAATTTTACATTCGTGCAGACATGTTTCTTATCAAAACAATCACAGGAAGTGATGTGAACACAGGACTTTATAATGCAGCATTTACCATTGCACTAATTCCTTATTACGTAATGTTTGCTCTAACATTTATCCTATTTCCTACAATGTCAGATTTAGTAAAGAAAAAAGATTTTATAAATGTGCAATCAATTCTCAAAAAAGTTCTTTTATTTCTTTTCGCAATTCTCATACCCTCAGCAATCATAATGTCACTCATACCAGAATTTTTGATAACAATATTCTTTGGAGCTGATTTTATTGCAGCTGCAAATCTAATCCCTTTATTACTTGGTGGTACAGTTTTTGTAACAATCTTCTTTGTACTTGCCTCAGTCTTCAATGGTGCAGGTATGACACGCATCCCCGCCCTAATTACTGCCCTAGCATTGTGTGGAGGAATTACTGCAAATATTTATTATCTTCCCTTATATGGCATTAGTGCAACAGCAATAATATTTTCATGTACAGCAACATTTATGGGTCTTTCAGCAATATTTATGACCTATATAAAATTTTACAAACCCTATCAAAAAATGCATTAACTACCTCAACATATGACATTGCTGCAGATGCAGAGTGTCGTATTAACGAATTTACAATACTTAAAGAAATAGTGCTACGTATAAGTAGGTTACCTTATATATCATAGCAATTATTTTATCAGACCTCTTAAAAAACCCTTAAATAGTTGTCATCTTGAGCGTAGTGATAACGAAGTCAAAAGATCTCAATACTATAACAGCATGATGAAACTGTAAGTTTAGAGATTTCTCCATTTCGCTTCGCCCCGTACCGTACGGTAACGGGACTCCGCTACAGTCGAAATGACAGATAGATAAGTTTTTTAAGAAGTCTATTGTTTATTAATAATTATACACATACTTCGAATGTCCAATCTTCGGACACTCAAAGGTTGAACCTTATTCACTTATGTGGATAAACACAAGAGCATGTCCCTACAACTAAACATTCGTTTAATAAAGGTTGATTAAAAATGACATAAAAACTATACAATTTTAAAATCCAACCCAAAGTAAATCCTGAGCTGAACTTCACTCTACTATAAACACCTACTATTTCAAATATTGATGCAATGCATCAAATGCAACTCTACGCATACTTACTTCATTTTTTTCTTCAGCACTCATTTGTGCAAATGTCTTTCCTATTTTGTTAAGTTGAAAAATCGGACTCCAACCAAAATCATTTTTTCCTATTGGAGTTACAATTTTTCCTTCCAATACTCCTTCAAAAAATTTAATATTACTATCTTCATCACTATAACCTACAATTGTTTTTGCCTGAGCTCCGTAATTGTCATACTTTTTTGCAATATCATATAAACCCTCATTACCAATAGTTTTTTCAAACCATTTTATAAGTGGGCCTGGTAATCCATTTAGACAATCTAAGTATAGTGATGTATCTTCAACTATAAATTTACCTTCATAATGCTTTTGAGCCTCTATGAGTTTAGCTTTTATAACCTCATGAGCATCAATCTCTTGAATCTCTGGCAAATCAATATCTAACTGTACAAGCTCTGGAATTATCTTTTGAGCTTCTTTAAATTTATTTGCATTTCCTGTAATAAATTGTATTTTCATAATCAATTTTTCTAAAAAATAAAAATATGTCATTCCTGCGCAGGCAGGAATCTTTCTGCAAGATTACCAATATGCTATTTAATAATTTTCTGCCTTCGCAGAAATGACAAAACTTATTGAATCTTATAAATAACAGTAACATTCGATTTAAATTCATTTTCACCTGTTGGTGTTACAGTTGGAGCAACATCTCCAGCAGATTCTGCATACATTGCATTTTTACTATACACTGGTTCAATATTGTCATTATCTTGATAATCATTGTAACCAACAATTTCATTAAGTGTCACGCCCAAATCTTTAGCAAGCTTCTTTGCATTTTCTTTTGCATCATCAATTGCCTCTTCACGTAATTGGTCATTAATCTCATCTGTATCATCTACATAGAAAGCAAGTTGTGACACATTATCTACTCCCGCGCTATTAACTGTTGCTAACACATCTGATACATTATCAAGATCACGAATTATAACAGTAATACTTTGAGTAACACGATACCCTTCAAATACCTGTTCTCCATCATTATATGAATATTCTGGATGCACACTATAATTTGTAGTCTTTATATCTTTTTCATCCACACCAATAGCAGTTAATTCACCCACAAGAGCATCCATACGCTCATTTACAGAGTTCATAGCAATATCCGTAGTTGGAGCTTTTTTTGTAATAGAAAACGACACAGAAGCAGTATCAGGCTTCACAAAAGTTTCTGCACTACCATCCACCGCAATTGTATCATCTACCTCTGCTGAACTATTAATCGTAACATCTCGATCAGAAAAAACGAGATAAGCCATCATCACAAAAATTCCTATAATAAAAATATTTGTTAACGTCGTTGATTTTATATTCATATGCTTATTTTATTTAATTACATATTTAATTATACTATAAA
>JAOZNB010000079.1 GCA_029933995.1 Candidatus Moraniibacteriota bacterium
TGATTTTCTAGTGATTTCTCTAGAAATACTATTTGTTTCTTATTTAAATCTATAACACTTTGAAAATTTAATATTGCATTTGTAGCTCTATTTATTATTTGTCCATAATTTGACACTATTTTATCTAGTGAATACGCCAATTGTTTCAAATTATTTTGTAAGTTTCTTTTTTTATTTATAATTTCATTATCTAATTTTTGTACAGAAAAATTAAACTTTGCAAATAAATCTTTTACGCTTTGTAAAATGGTATCAAAAATATTTTTTATAAAATGTTCTTGTTCTACTAACTGTGTTTTTTTATCAGACAATAATTTATCAAATGAATTCAAAATATATTGCTCACTACTGCTCAAAAATTTATCCACCTTATCCCAACTCTCTCTCACTGCGTGAGCTGCTGCAGTTGGAGTACTTGCTCCATAATCAGCAGCGAGTGTTGTAAGTGTTTCATCTTGTTCATGTCCCACACCTGCTACAACTGGCACAGGGAAATCCGCTATCATCCGTACAATTGTTTCATTATTAAATGCCTGTAGACTTTCCAAACTTCCGCCACCCCGTACAATCACCAACACATCAATATCTTTATTTGCCATTGTTGTAAGTGCATTTTTTATGTCTCTGAGTGCATTTGCACCCTCTACAGTTGAGTGATGAAAGATTATTTTATATCCATAATCTCCCACATTTGTAGTAAAATCTCCAATTGCTGCTCCACTCCTCGAAGTTATAAGTCCAATCCTCCTGGGTAAATTTGGCAATTCCCTTTTTCTTTCATCAGCCAATAAGCCTTCTCTATCCAATTTTTTCTTTAAATCATCATACGCTTTTTTTAGTGCGCCCTCTCCATAAAGTTCCACTGTCTGACCGATAAAACTAAATCCATATTGCTTATGATAATTTGGATGTCCTGTCACAATTACTTCCATACCATCTTCTATCGTGACACCTGACAAGTCATAACTATTTTTAAACACTGCCACACGGAGAACACTTTCCCTGTCCTTAATTTCAAAATACGCATGACCATTTGGATTTCTTTTAAATCCAGTCACCTCTCCTTGCACACGAGTATTTCTAAAATTTGTTTGTAGCATTGTATCAAGCATCGTCACAAACTCAGTAACAGAAATTGAATCCTCACCTTTTTCCTCTATAATTTCTCCAGTCACTTCGTCTACTCTTATTTCACGCCTTGTCATTTCTGCGCCCTTTGTCATTCCTGCGGAGCCCTGCACCGTCTGGTGCTGGGCGGAGGCAGGAATCTTACTATTCGTTACCGCATCATTAACCGCAGCAGCTTCATCAAACAAATTACCCGAATCCCCTGCCGTAATAACCACCTCGCCACCAGTCACACCTCCACCTCTTACAAGTTTCAAAATATCATTACCATATTTTTTTACTTTAACTGCACCAATTCCCTTGATACGCAAAAGCTCATCACCAGTCTTTGGCTCTGTCCGAACAATTTCCTTAATAGTATTAAATTGTAAAACCATATACGGCTCCAGATGCGACTTCCGAGCAGTATCCTGCTGCCATGATATAAGTTTTTGAATTAGTGACATATTTTTATCTTATACTAAATAATTTACTCACAGACTCCCTTTTTTGGAATTCCTATATATACTTTAATTTTTTTATCTCCTGATACAGCATACGCCAATGATCGCATACAACCATCATCCAAAAACCATGGAATTGTTTTAATTCCTCCACTATGTTTTTTATATGTTCCATTTGGAACAACTATCGGTAATAGATATTCCTCTCTCTGCAACACTCTTTTTATCGGAATGATCTGAGGAATAACTTGAAATGCTCGTCTTCTTCGAATTTGTGATTTTTCCTTTTTAAATTCTGCTTTTAGTTTTTGTGCAGTTTCTTTTAATGAAATCCTTTGCGTCCATGATTCATATAATCCTCCAGTTCCATTCCAAACTTTAATTTCAGATATATTTACCTCACCCAAATACCAATCTAATTCATCATACGCCTTCAGTCTTTTTTTGTACTCATCTCTAATAATTTTATCAAGAGATTTTTCTTTTAATTTTAATATCTGTTTTTTTGTCTTTGATAGGTTTTTACTGATAGTATCTTTGTCTGGTTTATACTCTTTAATTCCTTTTTTGCGCATTTTTTTTGATGTAAAGCGTTGTGAAAGCACAAAACATCTTTTTGTTTCTATGGGTAACACTTTTTTTAGTAATTTCATAAATTTTAATTTGTTATCTTCTAAATATATTTATCCAGAATAACTAATTAGATATATACCTACAAAGTTTAATTTCAGCTTTTAAAATTATTTATATTATTTTTAAATTATATCATATAAATATCGTTCCTAAAATTTTTGTATGGTTGTGTAACTATGTTATGATGCTATATATCGAAGGTGATCAAAAAAAGCACTTTTTAATGAATGATATTTCATTATATTTTAAAAACTTTTTTAATCCATAATTTTTAAAATTCTTTCTTGAAGATTTTTTAGAAATCTAATAAAAATAATGTATTATAAGTAACTTCTCAAAATAATGATTAAAATAGCTATGGCCACAAAAGAAGACTTAGACCAACTTTCTAAACTTTTTAGTGAATATGATGCCGAAATAGAGACCTACTTTCCCAAAAATCATCTCAAACTACTTCAAACGCTCAATGCTGAACATGGAAATAATTCACAAAGACAATCCAAAATTTTAAAATGCATCATTGATAAAGAACAACATTTTTTAATTGCACGAAAAAATGATATTATTATTGGCTGCATACTTGGCTGGATTGAATCAAAAAACAATGTTGGTAGATTTGATCAGCTTATCCTCTCTCGTCAATCTGAAGATAAAGAAGTTTTAGAAGTTTTATATATAGAATTAGAGCAATGGTTTAAAGATCAAAGATGTCCTTATGTAATTGTAGACGTTATCACAAAAAATCCACGCAAAAAATTATATGAAAATGCTGGATTTGAAACGGTTTTAGAGGAAATGAGAAAGATCCTCTAAAATGCATAGAAACAACCTATAAAATAGTATACCGTCGTCGTCGCCCTTTACAAGTGCGGTGAAAAATTCTTTTTCCACCATATTTGTTTTTCGAGCAACTCATTACCTGCGGTCAAGGTGAAAATGGAGTAGAATTCTACATTGAATATAAAAGTCACACAATATATTTGCATTCCGCCGTCGCTCTACGAGCTGTGGCAGATGATTTCCTCCTTCGCATAAAGCTACGGCGGGCAATGGCGGGGAGGGTGGGACGATATTGGAACTTTTTTGATACAGTAAAAAAATATTCCAATATCTAAATTATTAACCTAATATGTTCCAAGTAACCACAAAAACCATAATACTGGCAATCCTGTAACAATTGCAAGAATCCAATAATCACGATATTTATGCAATGAGCATAAATGAATCCAGTACATAACTATTAATGGAATTATTGCAATAAGTATTGAAAATATACGAACTCCAATTATTAATGGAACATGTTTGTCCACTGATAGAAAAACCAAAGCGACAGTTCCTATTATGCAAAAAATACTGCTTAAAATAGTATAAAAAAGAAGTTTATATTTTTTATAATATTTACCAACAAGAGAAAATATCAGAAACACTAAAAAAACAAAGCTTACGATGCACAACTCTAATATAAAAAATGATGCATACCCTACCCCACTTAAGTCAATGGATGACATAAAAAAATTATTATAATCTAAATTAATTTAACATGTTTAATTTAGCCACAGCAACCCCAAAATTAGTATGCCTATAGGAATTGCAAGTATCCAATAGTCACGATATTTATGTGATGAACATGCATGTATCCAATATGCATAAATGATTGAAATTAGAAAAAACAAAAAGTACATACTCCTAATAAATATATTTACCATATATTCTCCATAAAAAAGATGTCCATCACCTCTATAAAAAATAGTTACAATATAACAAATATTAATAACTAATATCATGGCAGGTATAATTGTAATCCAAAACAATGCTTTTTGTATTTTATAATACTCTTTAAAAACAAATATGACTGCAGTCAGTATAAAAAAAACTGTCACAAATGGCATTATAAAAATAAAAGCCTCTATATATTGAACGTTAATTTCTAAAAACATATCCTTATAAAATATATCGTTAAGAATTATAAAATTATTATACCATCCACAAAAGAAAAAAGCTACAGCAATAATACTGCTGTAGCTTAAATATAAAACGCTAGTATGGAGCAGGTTCATTACCTGCTTCTTTTAAAAAGTTTACAATACCATTTATCGTTTTCACCTTACCTGGCAATGAACTATGTTTACCGTTAATATTAGTAATCGAAATAGTACTAAAACTTGGCATATCCTCTACAGGGTAAGCACTTTTATTAAAAAGAACCCTGCCATCACCAGCGCTGCCAGAGTCAGGATTTGCAAAAAACTTTTCTACAGGTCTCTCATCTGCCCATTTTTTGCGATTGCAATTATCTAGAGAGTGTTGATTATTTGATTCATATCCTTGTAATGTGCGTTTATTATCACTTGCAAAAATATGTATATCGACACCTTGATTAATTAGGGTGTCAATATCATTATTAAGATTAATTAAATAATCATTGTAATAACACATATCTTCAACTTCCTCAAGATAATATTCATCCTCCGTAACTCCTGTAGGATATGAAAAATAATCAAATGTTGGCATAAGTTGTTTTACAGATGGAAGCCACTTACGGACAAATTTTGCATCATTCATAAAAGAATTTTCACAACCCTCCTTCATGTTTTCAAGAACGATTTCTTTAATCCATACATCTACAGTGCCTCCAATATTAGAAAAATGCCCAGCTTCCCATATGCGATATACATCAAGAGAGCCTTGATTTGGTGTTCCAATCATCGCAAATTTACGAATATCTCCACGATAATGATTTTGGATATATTCACGCACAACCAGTCCACCCATTGAATGTGCTACGATATCAACCTGACTCACGCCATATTGTACCTTAACTTGGTCAATTATATCAACCAAACTAGGACTATCAGGATTATTTGGATTACCAATAGCTATATATTGAATATTATCTCTCCAATCATACCCAAAAAATGTTGGACGTAATCCACTCTGTGTAAGGCTTTCATGTAGAGTATTATATATCCCTTTAATTGGATCAACTGTCCATTGCGTTGGAATGATGAAATTTTTTACATGCCCTAACCCCTTTGCCATTTTTAAATTAAATTCCATATCACCAACAGCATCCTCATCATTGCAAAACATTTCAGTGCTCCAAGAGCCAAATATTCCTGGCACAATAATAACTGGCACTCCTGTAAAAATTTTATTCTCCTTCATCAATACAGTTGTGTTTTCAAGCATTTGAAAAACTAGAAGTTGAGAATCATTTATCTCACCATTTTTAATCCAATAATCAAATTCATATTGGAGTGGTGTTCCTGTCCGCCATATTGATACTGTTGTTCCATTTGGAACATTATATTTACACACTTGTTTTTCACATATGTCATGAACCACTGGATCTACACTGCCCCATGCAATACCAACCCCGCCAAAACCTCCACCAACATTTGCAGGTATTAACACTTTCAACGTTTCTGTTTGTGCATGTGTTGTACACATGAACAGCATCAATAACACAAAAATTACATTCTTCATGGTACATTACCCCTCTTTCTTTGTTAAAGAAAAATATTTTATTAAACCTATTTCAATAAAACACTATATCTTATCACACTTATCTACCCTAGTCAATGCCACATAAACAAAAAAAATTACACGTTTGACTGTATGTTTTTTATATGCGGAA
>JAOZNB010000010.1:0-1440 GCA_029933995.1 Candidatus Moraniibacteriota bacterium
ATTGTGAGGTACGAACAACTAAAAAATCATTTGTACGGAATCTAAACTTTAATGTCACAGTATAGATTCCGGACAGATTTATTTGTTTATCATCACTAAACGCTCTGATACAAATAATATCTTCCGGAATGACAGGGTCTTATATTTATTTGTAATTAAGATGGGGTGGGTAGAATGTAAGCATTCTTGAATTTTAGTTCACATATAGTTATGAGAGAATATTATTATTATAGAAATATTTAGTGGGGATAGTGTCATCGACCTATCTGTATTATAATAATTAAAAATAATATTGTTCAGAAATTAGGTTATATCAGTAGGTATTTAGATTTTTGATTATGTATTATTTTATCAAAGAGAAAAACGGTGTGCGCATTGCGCACGACCGTTTTTTGTATGTTATTAGGAGTCCTAAGGAACCTGATTGGCAGCTTGTTGCCTCAGGTCTGCTAGGTATTTTTGGCGACACTCTTCTATCTTTCTTTTTCGCATCCAAAAAGGTAAAAAGTCAGTCCAAATAGGAGGACGAAAGGTGCCATTTGGATGTTCAAGTGATATCAGAGGTAATATGTTAGACATATAGTCTGAAGCATCATCAAGAACTCTTGCAACTCTTTCATCACTTTTGATGAGAAAGTTTATAGCATGTTCTTGCCATTTAGCAATGTTGTGACCCAAAATTTGAGTGGACGAAATCGCAAAATCGCAAAATTCTCTTGTAAACTCGTCATTATTCTTGCGAATAAGAAGGATGAACATGTCCTGACCGGCCTTATTTTCAAAGGCCGCTTTTGTTGTAGGCTTGGGCTCTTTGTTTCCACCCTTGCCCTGTTTGTTCTTTTTAGAAGTATTTGGTGCATTTGAAGTAGGCGTATCTTGTTCAAGCCCAAATGTTAAACTTAGACAGCGAATTTCTAAGGGATTATATGAATTCATAACCCTTAAAACCTTTAGAGCTCTGTTTTCAGCTTTTGCGAGAGAAAAACCGGAGTCTTCATGAAATTTCTTGATGGCACGAGCAAAAGCTGTCAAAGTGAGTCTTTCGTCCATTTGACCAGTTCCTTTTAAATCTGCTTTAGCGCCAGCATTATCATTTCCAGAAGATTGCTTGGAAGGATCTTTATCTTTCAAGAGTGATAATATGGTATGAGCATCAGAATACCAATTCCAGGCCTTTGTAGTAAAATCTTTGATTGCAGTCATGTGATTCTCCTATTGTTTTGTTAACGAACCTTTGAACGATTCAATTTATTGTGTTTGTAAACCGTTTATTACAGATTTAGGTACTAAAATGTACTTTATTACTGTAATGAAACAGTATAGCATACTTTTTGTAGTTTGTCAAGATTGACTAAAATGTTTATTTTGTTATAATAAACCTACGAAATGAGATAAGGTTGTGATGATTCGGGTCTGTTGGACGCGGATTTTTTTATTAAA
>JAOZNB010000010.1:1540-20026 GCA_029933995.1 Candidatus Moraniibacteriota bacterium
AATGAGATAAGGTTGTGATGATTCGGGTCTGTTGGACGCGGATTTTTTTATTAAATAATCTTGTTATTTTATTATAGAAAGATTCCTGCTTTCGCAGGAATGACAAAAAGTGAATTTAATTACTAATATATTAAAATTATGGCAAAAGCAAAAGAAGAAAAAAATCCATTTAGTGATTTTACAGGAGCAATGACAGCTCTTGCAGAGGAAAAGGGACTTGATGTTGATGATGTAATGGAGACAGTGGAAACTGCTCTTGCAGCAGCATACAAAAAAGAATACGGTAAGCGAGGACAAAATATTCGAGCGGAACTTAATAGTGTATCAGGTGATATGAAATTTTTCTTGTTGAAAGAAGTTGTAAATGATACAACACGAGAATTTATTGATTTTGATGCAATCGCTGAAGAAAAGGAATCTGATGATAAAAAGGAAAAGGAAAAGGATGAGGAAGTCCAAGATATCGTAACAGCAGATGAACCAGAGGAGGAGCGAAAGCCACGATTCAATATGGAGCGTGATATTACATTGGAAGATGCACGAGAAAAATATGGTGATGCTAAATTGGAGCAAATAGTAGAAGAAGAATTACCAACATATACTGACTTTGGTCGTGTAGCAGCTCAAACTGCAAAGCAAGTTATCATACAAAGGGTACGTGAGTCAGAGCGTAATGCAATGTACACTGAATACAAAGAAAAAGAAGGTGAAATTGTTAATGGAACAGTGCAACGTGTGGAGGGTAAGAATGTCTTTGTAGATCTTGGAAAATCTGTGGGTGTACTTTTTCCACGTGAACAGGTACGTGGTGAAAGATATAATGTAGGACAACGTGTAAAAGTGTATGTTGAAAGTGTAGAACTTGATCCAAAAGGTCCTGGCATTAAACTTTCTCGTGTACATCCTGAATTATTGAAGAGATTATTTGAATTGGAAGTGCCAGAAATTTTTGCAGGTACTGTGGAGATGAAAGAAATTGCACGTGAGGCAGGGTCTCGTAGTAAGATTGCAGTTTATACAGAAGAAGAAGGAATTGATCCAATTGGTTCATGCGTAGGACAAAAAGGAACACGTGTTAATGCAATTATTGATGAATTGGGTGGAGAAAAAGTTGATATTATAGAATGGAGTGATAATATGGAAGAATTTATCACAGCAGCACTTTCACCTGCAACAGTAGTATCTGTAGATTTTGATGAGGAAAATCAAAAGGCAACAGTTGTAGTGCCAGATGATCAGTTGTCACTTGCAATTGGAAAACGTGGTCAAAATGTACGTCTTGCTGTGAAATTGACTGGTGTAAATCTCGATGTTGTAAGTGCTGATGAGAGTCGTGTACCTGGTCAAGAAGTTACAGAGAGTGATGTTGAAGAAGAGACGGAAGAGGTAGAAAAGAAAATGAAGGAGATGAAAGAGAAAATGCAAGAAATGGAAAAAAATATAGAAGATGTTGAAGAGGTGACTGAGAAAAATGCAGAAGAAGTCACAGAAGATGATGTTGAAGAAAAGGAATCTAAAACAGAAGAAGAAACTGTTGAAGATGAGAAAAAAGAAACTGAGACTGAAGAAGACAATGCTACAGAAGAAGAGAAGACTGACAAAAAGAAGAAAAAGATTACTAAGAAATAAGTTTGTAAAAGATTAATTTTTATTTTGTAGAGACGTATTGCAATGCGTCTTTGCTAGTGTAATAAATTACTAATTTCTAAATATACTATTATTGTATGGATTATAAAATTGAAAAAGATGATGAAGTGCGAATTGATGTAACAATTCCATGGGATGAAGCTAAGGTTGAAATGGATGTGATGATGGATGAAGCAGTAAAAACTGTATCAGTTAAAGGATTTCGCAAGGGTTCTGTGCCACGTGATGTTGCTGAAGGTCAAGTTGATAAAACAAAGTTACTTGCAGAGGTCGCAGATAAAATGATTAGAAAACATTATTCAGAAATTATTCAAAAGGAATCATTAAAGACTGTTGGAGCACCTCGTGTAAGTGTAACAAAATTGGCAGAAGGTAATGATATTGAAATTAGCATAGTGACAGTTGTAATACCAGATATTGAATTACCAAAGAAATGGAAAGATCCAATTAAAAAAATCAATTCTCAGGATAAAAGTAAAAAAAGTGAAATTACCGATGAAGAAATTGATGCAGAGTTAGAGCAAGTTGCCAATAGTCGTGCACAACACAATGAGGTTGATCGTGCAGCAGGTGAGGGTGATCATGTAAAAGTTGATTTCATAGTTAAACAGGATGGTGTAATAATTGAAAATGGTACAAGTAAGGATCATTCTTTGGTACTTGGTAAAGGTGTTTTTATTCCAGGATTTGAAGAAGAGGTTATTGGTATGAAAAAGGGTGAAGAGAAAACATTTGAATTAGAATTTCCTGAAAGTTATCATGCAAAACATCTCGCTGGAAGAAAAGCTACATTTGATGTGACATTAAATATTGTAGAAGAACGTATCACTCCAAAAATTGATGATGCTTTTGCAGCATCTTTGGGTGAAGAATTTAAAACTTTAGATGATTTAAAGAAGAGTATAAAGGAAGGAATGATAAAGGAAAAAGAAAAACAAGATGTAGAACAAAAACGTACACAGTATTTAGATGCACTTGCTCAAATGATGGATGTCGAATTACCACAAGTAATTCTTGATGATGAGATGCAACGCATGGTTGGTGAATTTGAGCAGCAATTGTCAACAAGTGGTATGACATTTGTTGAATATTTGGAAAAGATTGGCAAAAAGCGAGAAGATCTCGAAGCAGAATGGGCACCACAAGCTAAAAAACGTGTAATGAGTGCACTTATATTAGAACAATTAGCTGATGACCAAGAGATTGAGCTTGACAGTAAAGCTGTTGAAGAAGAAATGAATAAAACGTTGACGATGTATAAGGGTGTTGAAGATATGGAAAAAAATATTGACATGGAACAATTATATGAATACACAAAAGGTGTAATGCGTAATAATGAGGTATTTGAGATGCTTGAGAAAATGTAAGTGATTGTGTGTATGATGTAGAGACGCATTGCAATGCGTCTCTACGGCGACTAGGTTCATAAGTTAATAAAATAATAAAATATGAATTACATAATTCCAACAGTGATAGAAAAGAGTGGGCAGATTGAGCGTGCGTATGATATTTATTCACGACTTTTAAAGGATAGAATTATATTTCTAGGAACAGGTATTGATGACGATGTTGCAAATGCTGTAATTGCACAGTTGCTTTTTTTGGAGGCACAAGGAAGTGGTGAGGATATTAAAATGTATATCAATTCACCGGGTGGTGTAGTTACAAGTGCATTGGCAATTTATGACACAATGCAATATATAAAATCTGACGTGTCAACAATTTGTATAGGAACAGCTGCTTCAGCTGCTTCATTATTATTGGCTGCGGGCCAAAAAGGTAAAAGATTAATTTTGCCAAATGCAGAGGTAATGATTCATCAAGTACTTGGTGGTACACAAGGTCAAGCAAGTGATATCGATATTCATGCAAAACATATTTTGAAAACAAAAGAAAAACTCAATAAAATAATGTCTAAACACACAGGCCAAAAAGTATCAGTGATAGAAAATGATAGTGATAGAGATAATTTTATGAGTGCCTCAGAAGCAAAAAAGTATGGCATTGTTGATAAAATTGTAAAATAATTGTGAGAATTGAGTTGTAAAAATATAACGGACGGAGCATATTACTCTGTCCGTTTGTGTGTTTAGATTTATTAGTAGAAATATAATTAACTCTTCTTCTTTGAATTGGAAGTGTTCAGAGGACGTAGGAGTTAGAATTATGATAATAGACTTTATCTTAGCAAAACCCCTTCTGTCCTACGGACATCTCCCCCTTTAAAAAGGTGGAGAGGATATTTTAGAAATTTTTTAATGCATTAGTCTGCAAATATAATAAAACTTATATCAGTCAAACGCTTTAATTTTATGATAAGTAATTACAGGAAATTTCATATTTTTTAGAGATAAAAAATAGAATAGTCTTAATTTAAAGAGGGTAGTAAACTTTCTCCTTGCATTTCATCAGGTTTTCGGATTTCCATAATATCAAGAATAGTGGGCGCTATATCACTCATGAGGCCACGAATTTCTGTTTGATTTCTGACAATCTCAGCCTCATCTCGTTCTCTGTGATTGTTTGGATTTACATACCAAAAAGGTATTGGACTTGTATTATGTTTTGTATCAACTTCACCAGTATGAGAATTTCGCATTATTTCGATGTTACCATGATCTGCTGTTATGAATAGACAGCCACCTTTTATGAGTACAGCTTTTATTAATTTGTTCATACATTCATCAACTGCTTTTGCAGCTAATTTTGCAGCAGCTTCATTACCTGTATGTGCAACCATATCAGGTGCTGCATAATTTATTACTATAAGATCATATTCTTTTTCATTTACATTTTTAATGATTTTGTCAGTCAGTTCGTAGGAACTCATTTCAGGTTTTTCATCAAACTTATCGACTGCAGGAGATGGAACAAGCGAACGGTCTTCACCAGGATAAGGTTCTTCTTCACCTCCATTAAAAAAATAAGTAACGTGAGCATATTTTTCCGTTTCAGCAAGACGTAGTTGCTTACGATCATGCTTACTTAAAGTTTCACCTAGTCCGTTTTTTAGTTCTTCTGGAGGAAAGGCAATGTTAACAGGCAAGTCTTTTTCATATTCTACCATCGCCACAAAGTCAATGTCTAGTTTTTTTTCACGATTAAATTTTTCGAGACCGGGCAGCACAAAAGCCATTGTAATTTGACGAGCACGGTCTCCTCGAAAGTTGAAAAAAATAACACTGTCACCATTTTTTATTGTCGCCAAAGGCTCATCTTTCTCATCTGTTATAATAATAGGTTCTATAAATTCATCTGTGATATCATTGTCATATGATTTTTTTATTGCAGCAATAGGATCTTGTGTTTTTTCACCCTTACCGTTTACAAGCATGTCGTAGGCTTTTTTTATTCTGTCCCAGTTATTATTACGATCCATTGCCCAATAACGTCCGATAATAGATGCAATTGTACCAGAACCTATCTGTTCACATTTATCCTGTATTTCAGTTATTACACGTGTTCCTGAAGTTGGTGATGAATCACGTCCATCAGTAAAACAGTGAATATATACATTTTTGACATTCTGTGTATGTGCAAGATCCATTAGAGCATAGAGATGTTCTCTAGCAGAGTGAACACCTCCATCACCAACAAGTCCCATGATATGTAAATTACCTCCAGTTTCTTTTGTTTTTTTCATAGCATTTACGATAGTTTCATTTTGCGCAAAACTACCATTTTGAATTGCAAGTGAGATACGAGGGAAGTTTTGATAAATAATTTTACCCATGCCCATGGTCATATGACCAACCTCACTGTTTCCAGGTTCTCCCCATGGAAGGCCGACAGAAATACCAGATGCTTGAAGTGCGAGCATTGGATAGTAAGTATTTAGTTTATCAAAAGTAGGAAGTTCAATTTGATTTAATGGGTTATCTGGTGAACTACTGAGACCCCATCCATCAAGAATAACAAGAACCACAGGCGAATACATATTTTTTATTTATTATTAATTTTATATACCTTATTCTAACACTTTATTGTGTTTTGACAAAGACTATTAACTATAGTACGATTCAAGCTAGTATTAATTAATGTTTTGAAGGATTGTCTGTTGGGAGAGAGTGGCTAGTAAGAGTGGATGTGACAATAAATTATAAATTTATTATTGTAAACATAAATGAACGCAATATCAAAATGAACTACAGAGAATAAGTATTTTTGCGTGCATCTTTTCGCTCATTCGTAACAGTTTGGTCCAAAAATTTATGATTGAATCTACACTATTAATTGGGATAATAGTGGCATTGGTCGTTGGTAGTGTTATTGGTTATGTTGTGCGTCAAATTATTGCAAAAAACCAAGTAAAGACTGCTGAAGGACAAGTATCACAAATTATTACCAAGGCAAAAACAGAAGCTCAAGATACGCTGTTAGAAGCAAAAAATAAGGCAGTTGAAATGCTTGAGAAAGCCGAGGAAGAAGAGAAAGAAAGAAAACAAGCAATTCGCTTATCTGAACAACGTCTAGAAAAAAGGGAAAATATTCTAGATAAAAAATTAGATGAAGCAGATTCAGAAAAAGAAGTGCTAAAAAGTAAGGCACAAGAGATACGTGATGTTCGTGAAAAGGTGGAAGAAATGCGTGGTCAGGAAATGGAACGATTAGAGACCATAAGCGAGCTTACACAAGATCAGGCAAAGACAGCTCTCTTGCAATTGACGGAGGAACAAAATCGTGAAGAATTTGCTGAGCAATCATTACGATTGCAAAAACAATCTCATGATGAACTAGAGAGAGAAGCGCGTGACATTATGACGCATGTCATTCAAAAGTATTCTCGTTCGCATGCCGCTGAAGTTATGACGTCAACACTGTCTATTCCAAATGAGGATATTAAAGGTAAAATTATTGGAAAAGAGGGACGCAATATTCGTGCACTTGAGCGTGTAACAGGTGTAGAAATTATTATTGATGAAACACCAGATTCTATCGTGTTGTCATCATTTGACCCTGTTCGTAGAGAGGTGGCAAAAATTGCTTTAGAAAAATTAATTGAGGATGGAAGAATTCATCCAGCAAAGATTGAGGAGACTGTACAATGGGCAGAAAAAGAAATTGACAATCGAATTCGTGAGGCAGGAGATGCTGCTGCATATGAGGTGGGTATTGCTGGATTAAATCCAAAGCTACTCTATATGCTTGGGCGATTGAGGTACCGTACTAGTTTTAAACAAAATGTTTTATTGCACTCTTTGGAGGTATCATATCTTTCAGGTGCGTTGGCAGCAGAACTTGGCTGTGACGTAAAAGTTGCAAAGATGGCAGGACTTTTCCATGATATTGGTAAGGCAGTGGATCATGAAGTATTAGGTACGCATGTTGAGATTGGTATAAAGATTTTGGAGAAATTTGGAATTGATCAAAAAGTGATAGACGCAATGAAATCACATCATGAAGAATATCCATATTCAACACCAGAGTCTTATATCATTTCAGCTGCAGATGCGCTTTCAGCTGCTCGTCCAGGTGCTCGTAAAGATACAGTAGAAAATTATCTCAAGAGACTCGAAGAACTTGAAACATTAACAGCAAGTTTCGAGGGAGTTGAAAAATGTTATGCTATCCAGGCAGGACGAGAAATTCGTGTGTTTGTAAGAGCAGAAGAAGTTGATGATTTAGGTGCTATAAAGTTAGCAAGACAAATTGCTGACAAAATTGAAGATGAATTGAAATATCCAGGAGAAATTAAAATAAATTTACTCAGAGAAACACGTGCGATCGAATATGCACGATAAGATCTGTTGAAAATTTAAAAGAAAAAATAATAAAGTTGGAAGTGTCATAGGGACATTTTCAATTTTATTTTTGTATTTTGTAAAATATTATTATTGACAAATATTGTTAAGCATCGCATCATATGTAGAGGACTGTTTATAACAGGACTTGCCTTATATACTATAAACGTAGTAGAATAGGTACATTGCAAAATAATCATGTAAAATTTTAAAATAGAAAGGAAGGTGAAAACATAATGGCAAAGATTAATAAAAGTATGTTTGTAGAAGCTGTTGCTTCAAAGACTGATATGAGCAAGAAAGATACAGAACGTTTTCTCGAAGCTTTCATTGATGAAGTAACTTCACAATTGCAAGCTCGTAACGAGGTAGCTTTCACAGGATTCGGAACTTTTTCTACATCTGACAGAGCTGCTCGAATGGGAGTAAATCCAAAGACTGGAGAAAAAATCCAAATTAAAGCAACTACTGTACCAAAATTCAAATCTGGTAAAGGTTTGAAAGACGCAGTACGACCTTCATAGGTATTTGTACATAGCCATTTATAAAAAGATGGAAATAAAACCACGCAATTATATTGTGTGGTTTTGTTTGTATCTTGATTTTTTTTGTTTATTTTGACATACTAGTGTGTGAGGAGGTAGTCTGTGCTCATTGTGAGTAAATGACTATCTTTTTATTTTTAGATGTCCTTTAACAACAAGAAGTTTTGTTGAAACAATTAAATGGATAGAGAAGGAGACGTGATTATGACAAGGAAAAAAATAGGCATTATGATTTCGGGAACCGGAACTAATATGCAAGCTATTACACGTGCTTGCCAGATTGGATATGTTGATGCAGATGTTGCTTTTGTTGGTTCAGACAATTCAAATGCAAAGGGATTGATATGGGCACAAGATAATAAAATTCCAACATTTGTAGCGGACTACACAAAGAAACCACCACTTGGCATTGAGCAGGAAAAACAAGATAACATTTGGGTGCCAAGTGATGATGCTGTGAGACGTGTTATGACAAAAAGCACTTTTGTTAAAAAATGGTTTGGTGATAATTTTGGTGCACAGTATGTATGTGTCTATAGAAAAATGATTGCTGAACATCATATTTTGGCAAAAGCTCGTGAGTATAATATTGATCTTTTAGTTGCGGCAGGATTTATGGAAGTGTTTACTTCATTTATTATTGATGAAATGAATAATGGAGAATATAATCCTAGGATTGTAAATATTCATCCAGCGTTGTTACCATCTTTTCCAGGTGTTGATGGCTATGGCGATACAATTCGTTATGGTTGTAAGGTTGGTGGTTGTACTGTTCACTTTGTGGATTATGGTGAAGACACAGGTCCAATTATTGGACAGTGTGCAATTCCTGTTTTACCTGATGATGATGTTGTTTCATTTAAAGAGCGTGGTTTGCAGGAGGAATACAAATTGTTCCCAGAATGTATACAGCTTTTTGTACAAGGTAAGTTAAAATTGGAAACAACTAAGGAAAATAATGATTCAACACGAAAAATCGTGAAAATTCTATAAGGAGAATTTGCAAATGAAAATGATTCAGATGTACAGAAAACAGAGAGCTATTGGTTGTGATGAGTATTGTTTTAATATCGAGCTTGAGGGCAGATTAGATGATTCTCAAGTGAAGAAATTGATACTTGTACTTGCAGATGGGTTCATTGAAGAATCAATTACAGCAATCTCACAATTAAATGAATGTGATCGGATTGTTGAAATTGGAACTACTCTTAATCGTACAACAGCTTGGTCATCTAACTTAGTGTCAAATTGTCATACCGTTGGTTTGACTATGATTACACGTGTTGAGAGATCAAAGCGATATGTATTGGGCGAGGGTGTTAATAAGGATGACTTCATTGCGCAAAATTGTGATCGAATGATGGAAAGGGTTTATGAAAAAACATTGACCACATTTGATACAGGCATTACGCCTGAGGCAGTATATTATGTTGATATGATTGGTGGTGGTCCAGATGTATTGAAAGATATACCTGGAATCTCCATGGATGAACGTGATCGTAATTTTTATTATGATTACTTTGTCAAAAAACATAAGCGCAATCCTACAATTGTTGAAATCATGGATCTCAACAATGCAAACTCAGAACATTCTCGGCATGGATTTTTTGGTGGTAAACAAGTGATTGATGGTATTGAACAATCTCAAACGTTGTTTGATCTTGTAGAAGGAACATTGGAAGTGCATCCAAAAGGTAGTTTAGTTGCTTTTAAAGATAACTCTAGTGTTGTTGAAGGGTGGCAGATTAAAACACTGACTCCTGATAGTCCTGGTAAGCCATCACGCATGTCAGAGTATGAAGCAAAATATCATTTGTTACTTACGGCAGAAACACATAATTTTCCTACAGGAGTAGCACCTTTTCCAGGTGCTGAGACTGGTACCGGAGGGCGCATTCGTGATGTCCAAGGTACGGGAAAAGGTGGATTTGTGATAGCGGGTACAGCAGGGTATTGTGTGGCAAATTTACACATACCTGGATATGACTTGCCATGGGAATTGGAAAGTTCACGACCTGATAATCTCGCTAGTGCTTTGGAAATTGAAATAGAAGCAAGTAATGGTGCATCAGATTATGGAAATAAATTTGGTGAGCCCATGATTCAAGGTTTTACTCGTTCTTTTGATTTACGTCTTGACGATGGTGAACGGTGGGGTTTTATTAAGCCCATTATGTTTACTGGTGGAATTGGTCAGATTGATGACAGACACATAATCAAGGACAAAGAATTAAAGGGTATGAAAATTGTTCAGGTAGGTGGTCCAGCTTATCGTGTTGGATTTGGCGGCGGCGCTGCGTCCAGCATGTTACAAGGAGAAAATAAAACTGCTTTAGATTTCAATGCTGTTCAGCGCGGTAACGGGGAAATGGAACAGAAAATGAATCGTGTCATTCGAGCATGTAATGAAATGGGTGATAAAACACTCATTGATGTTATTCATGATCAAGGTGCAGGCGGTCCAGCAAATGTTCTCAAAGAACTCGTGGAACATTCAGGTGGTTGGATTGAAATTCGCAATATTATTGTTGGTGATCCGACAATGTCTGTACTTGAAATTTATGTTGCAGAATATCAGGAGCGAAATGGATTTCTCATTAGTCCTGAAAATATTGAAGAGTTTCAAACAATCTGTGAACGTGAAAAAGTTGGTTGTGAAGTTTTGGGTGAAGTAACTGGTGATATGCAGTTTGTTGTTCATGATAGCAATGACGGCACAACACCTGTTGATTTAGATCTCTCGGAAGTTTTGGGGGATATACCTCAAAAAACTTTTGAAGATAATCACGCAAACAGAAATTTTACACCATTTACCTTTCCAAAATATGCAACAGTTGTAAGTGTTTTGGAAGATGTTTCTCGATTAGTTTCGGTTGGTTCAAAGAGATTTTTGACTAACAAAGTTGATAGGGCTGTAACAGGTCTTATCGCACAACAGCAATGTTGTGGACCTTTACAAACTCCACTTGCAGATGTAGCAGTAGTAGCACAAAGTCATTTTGGCTTAACTGGTGGAGCAACGGCAATTGGAGAACAGCCAATTAAGATGATTGCAGATCCTGCCGCTGGTGCAAGGATGGCAGTAGGTGAATCATTATTAAATCTTGTGTGGGCACGTATTGCTGATATAGAGCAAGTCAAGTGCTCTGCAAATTGGATGTGGGCTCCAAAATTGTCTGGAGAAGGTGCTGCTTTGCGGGATGCTGCTGAAGCTATGTGCAAATCTATGACAGAGATTGGAATTGCTGTTGATGGTGGTAAGGATAGTTTTTCGATGGCAACAAAGCTTGGTGATGAAGTAGTGAAGTCACCACGAGAACTTGTCATTTCACTTTATGGTGCAATGAAAGATATTACGAAAGTAATAACGCCAGACATTAAATATCCAGGCGAAAGTGTTATTGTCTATGTCGATCTTGCAAATGGTAAGACACGTATGGGTGGTACTGCTGTAGCTCAAGTTCATGGTCAGATTGGTAGTGAAGTACCTGATATGGATGACCCTGCTTTGGTTCGTGAGATATTTGATGCGGTACAGTATCTGATTGATCGCGATTTGATTTTGGCAGGTCATGACATTAGTGATGGCGGATTTATTACGGCATTGCTAGAAATGGCTTTTGCTGGAAATTGCGGACTTGCTGTAAACTTTGATAAAATTCGTGATGATGAAACTGTGTTGGAACGTATGTACACAGAGGAATTAGGATTTTTCATTGAATGTTACAAAGAGGATGCTGAACGAGTCATGCAACTGCTAACAGTGAGTGATGACGTAAATATACAGATTGTTGCAGAGACATCAAAATTATCATCTCTTGTTGAAATTAAGTATGATGGTGAGTTGGTGCTCAGTGATAGTATGTTACGTTTGCGACGAGTGTGGGAAGAAACAAGTTATCAGTTAGAACGATTACAAAAAAATCCTATCTGTGCTGATGAGGAGAAGTTTCATATTTTCGACCGTAGTGGTCCAAAATATGTTGTACCTTTTCACCTTCAGGCAACATTTTCAGAAATTTTGATGATGACAGATAAACCAAAAGTAGCAATTTTGCGTGATGAGGGAAGTAATTCTGATCGTGAAATGAGTTCGGCATTTTATGCTGCAGGTTTTGAACCATGGGATATTACGATGAGCGATTTGCTCGCAGGTCGAATTGACCTGAGTCAATTTCGTGGTCTGGCTGCTGTAGGTGGATTTTCATATGCAGATGTGCCAGAGAGTGCAAAAGGCTGGGCAGCTACAATTCAACTTAATAAAAAATTAAAGGTGATGTTCGCTGAATTTTATGAACGTCCTAATACTTTTTCATTGGGTATATGTAATGGTTGTCAGTTATTTGGACTTTTAGGTTGGGTACCATGGCGAGGAATTGTGCCAGAAAACCAACCGCGATTTGTACACAATGTATCTGGTAGTTTTGAGTCCAGATGGTCAACAGTTAAAGTTTCAAAGAGTCCTGCTATTATGTTGGATGGTATGGAAGGTTTAATTTTTGGCATTCACGTTGATCATGGTGAGGGAAGATTAACTTTTCCTGATCAGGATATGCTATTTGAGATTGGGCAAGAATCATTAATTCCAATTTCATATGTAGATGATAACGGAAATGAAACCCAAAAATATCCGTTTAATCCAAATGGTTCAGAAGCTGGGCGTGCAGGAATGTGTACAAGGGATGGACGTCATCTCGCGATGATGCCGCATCCAGAGCGGGCATTCCTTCCGTGGCAAGCTCATTACTTGCCGGAAGACATGAAAGAGGAATATTTGCAAAGAGGCGTATTGCCATGGATGCAGATGTTCCAGAACGCATATGAATGGTGTATGCGGTAATATAACAACAAAACAGGTTCTTGGTGGAAATATTTCCACCAAGGACTCAATTTATTTTCAGAGGAGAAAGTGGCTATGGAACAACAAAGTGATAAATATGCCCAGGATGGTGTAAATATTAGCGTTGGTGATGCACTGAGTCGTGAAGCGGCAGAAGTGTGTAGAGCAACTTATGATATATCACCATGTGTTGAGGTGAAGGATTTTTCACAGGGAAATTTTCGTGGCCCACGTGGATTTCGTTTTAAAAATTTGCCAAAAGGTTTTTGGTATACGGGTTCTGCTGATGGCACAGGAACAAAGACTATGATTTTTGCTGCATCAGGCAGTTTAATTGACAGTCCAAGTGGACTTGTTGCAATGACAGCCATGGATATTACGAGGTATGGAGGCTTACCTCTTGCGCTGTTTAATATCTTGGATGTGAGTTCTTTGGGCAATGATGTGAATTCAAAAACATATCACTTGTTTCAAGAAGCAATGAGAGGTCTCAAAGAATTGGCAATGGAACATCAGTATGTAGTAGTGGATGGTGAAATTGCTGAGTTAGGTCTTGGTGTTGGTTCAGACGATTCTAATGCACTCGCAAAGTTCAATTGGGGTGGTGTGATGCTTGGAGCTTATCACGATGATAAGATGATTTTGGGTAACACATTAAAAGAAGGTCAGATGGTTATTGTTTTTAAGGATTGTTTTCGGGATAATGGTATTAGTTCTGTACGCAAAGCACTCGCAATGCAGTATGGTGATGAGTGGTATAATAATCAGCAGGCTACAAAAGCAATCAAGGATTGTTCTACACCTTCAGCTCAATATGACAGAATGTTTAATGAAGCAAATGGATGGTTTTATGATCCAGATTTCACACCACTCATTAATATTCATCTCATCTCGCATTTATCAGGTGGTGCGTTTAAATCAAAATTTGGTGAAGATATGCTTGCACCACAAGGTTTGTCAGCACACTTATCAAATTTATTTGAACCTCCTGAGATTATGCAGCAATGTAAAGATTGGCGTGGTATGAGTGATGAAGAAGCTTATACGACTTGGAATGGTGGACAAGGTGCTTTGGCAGTTGTGGATGAAGTAGCTGTTCAGGATATGTTAGCACTTGCTGCAAAGTATAATATTTTTGCAAAAGTTGCTGGCATAATCACAAAAGAAAAAAAAGATGGATCAAGAGTCTCTATTAAATCTCAATTTCCAGGTGGGGATTGGATTTATTATTGAAGAAGATATAATACATACACCATTAGCAAAATTTTGCTAATGGTGTATTTTTATAGATAGATATGATATTAGGCTTGATTTTTTTGGTAAGTAGTAGTATTATAGTATCTATGCACGGAGTATAGTGTAATGGTAGCACGAGACGTTTGGGACGTTTTAGTCAGAGTTCAAATCTCTGTACTCCGACAAATAAGTAGGAGAACCACCGAAGTAAGGTGGTTTTGTCGTAAATTACAAACCTATGACAGTAAAACAACAGGCTGAAGTCATATTAAGAATTCTCATTATTTTTCTGAGTGCATTATTTATCCTGAGCGTTGTCAATGGAGGAATAACCTTGTTTATTGTAATTGGTGCACTATCGGTGACGTATTTATTCTTGCATTATTGGGAAAAACGATTTTTGTCAAAACAGCACAAAAAAGTAAAAGTGAAATAAATATCTTGTTTAATGTGTAGTATAAGGTAAAAGCGACTATTTTATACTTTTGGTAGTATATATTTGTAAATACTTAGGGGACTTTATGAATTCAGATGTTGAATTGATCAAATCGCGAACAAATATCGTTGATATTGTGGGTGAGTATGTAAAATTGACGAAGGCTGGCAGCAGTTTTAAAGCTTGTTGTCCTTTTCATAGTGAAAAAACACCTTCCTTTAATGTAAATGAAGAAAAACAATTCTATCATTGTTTTGGTTGTGGACAGGCAGGGGACATATTTAGTTTTGTGATGGAAATAGAAAGCATTGGTTTTCGAGATGCTTTAATAATGCTTGCTGACAAAGCTGGAGTTGAATTGCAAAATAATTTTTCAAAAAACGAAGGGGAGTCACAAGATACTAAAAAGAGATTATATAACATACTTGAATTGACCACAAAATTTTATGAGAAACAATTATGGGATGGAGGTGGCAAGAAAAAAGTATTGCCATATTTACGTGGTCGAGGACTTAGTGATGAAACGATAAAAAAGTTTAGACTTGGGTATGTACCAGATGGTTGGAATCATGCAAATAATTTTTTGAAAAAGAATGGATTTGAAAACGAGATAATCTTACAAACAGGTACAATTATAAAAAGTGACAAAGGCTCATATTATGATAGATTTCGCAACAGAATCATGTTTCCAATTAGTGATGTATTGGGTCGTGTGATTGGATTTACATCTAGAGTATTACCAGGAGATGATGAATCACAAGCAAAATATATTAATACACCAGAAACATATTTATATCATAAGAGTAATGTATTGTATGGAATTGACCATGCAAAGAAAGAAATAAAGCAAAAGAATGCAGTAGTCGTAGTGGAGGGAAATATGGATGTGATTGCATCACATGAGTCAAATATTATAAATACAATAGCAGTGTCTGGTACAGCAATGACAGATGAACATATTAAAATATTAAAAAGATATACAAATCACTTCATATTATTTTTTGATGCTGACGCTGCAGGGCAAGTTGCTGCGAGGCGTAGTGCACTGTTTTGTCTTGATGCGGATGTGCAGACATCGATGATTTTACTCACAGAAGGTAAAGATGCTGCTGATATCGCAAAGACAAATCCAGAAGAATTGCGAGATATAATAAAAAATGCAAAAAATGTCATGGAGGTCTTTATGGATATAGCAGAGGATAAATATGATATTAATGATCCACACGGCAAGAGGGAAGCAATAGAAGATGTCGCTGAGGCAATGGCAAATATTGTAAATGATATTGAAAGAGGAGAATGGATGATAAAATGTGCAAAAAGATTTGATGTAGATGAACGTTTGGTAAATAATGCTATACAAAAAATAATAGAAGAAAAACAAAAATCGCAACAAAGTTTTGTACAAGATACACAAGTGGTACAGATGTCAAAATCAGAGCAATCGCAGATGCAACGAATTTATAAATCCATCATACTTATGATGATGGCATATCCACATGTATGGGAACATATATATAACAATAAAGAGAAATATGGACAGGTCGTAGATCAAAAAAATATTAGTGTGTTGATGCGAGAGGGTCCAGAATGTGGATTTTCAGTTGGAGAGTTTGTAAGTAATGATAGCAGTAGAGAACAACTGTATAAAGCTGCCATGAATATGCAACAGAAATATGAAACAGAGCATGAAGATGGTGGCAGTCCGATAGAAGATACAGAAACATACATATCTATTGCAATGGAAAATTTGAATAAAAGAAGGATAGAAATGCTAGTGAATAAAATGGATGAGGCAGAATCAAATGGTGATTATGATACACAAAAGAAAATATTAGAACAAATTAGTAAGTTGTCACAACAGGTAATAAGTAATAAATAAAAAGATGACAAAGAAGAAATCAATAAAGAAAGCAATAAAGAAGACAACGAAGAAGACTACAAAGAAAGTTTCAAGAAAAGTAACAGCAAAAAAGGCAGTGGTAAAGAAGGCTGTTAAAAAAGAAGTAAAGAAAAAAGCTACAAAAAAAACAACTAAAAAAGCTGTTAAAAAAGTAGTGAAGAAAAAAGCAACAAAAAAGGCAACTAAAAAAGTTGTTAAGAAATTTGTAAAAAAAGTAGCTAAAAAAGCTACAAAAAAAGCAACAGTAAAAAAAGCAACACGAAAACATGGTACAAAAAGTAAAATGCCCAAACAGTTAGAAGAACTGATGACACTTGGTCGCAAGAGAGGATTTGTGACAGAAGATGAAATGATGCATGCCATGCCAGATATTGAAAGGGATGTCGGTGGTCTTGAGGCCTTTTATGAAGGCTTGGAAGATTTTGGAATTGAAATTGTAAATTCAGATGATATATTGCAAGTTGAGACGCCACAAGATATTCAAAAGAAAAAACATGGCAAAAAAATTCAGAAGAAAAAAGATGTGTTACTAGTAGAAGAGGCAGCCGCAACGGAAGGTAATACTGCTGACTTGGTACAAATGTATCTAAAAGAAATTGGACGTGTTCCATTATTAACTCGTGAAGAAGAAGTAACAATTGCAAAAGCAATTGAAGCAGGTGACGAAGCAGCAAGACAACAATTGACAGAAGCAAACTTACGTTTAGTAGTTTCAATTGCAAAAAAGTATGTAGGACGTTCATCTAATCTTTCGTTGCTTGATTTGATTCAAGAAGGAAACATCGGGCTTTTTCGTGCGGTAGAAAAATTTGATTATCACAAAGGATATAAATTTTCTACTTATGCGACATGGTGGATACGACAAGCAATTACACGTGCACTTGCAGATCAGTCACGTACAATTCGTATACCAGTACATATGGTAGAGACAATCAATAAATATATGCAAATTGTTCGACGACTTGTGCAAGAACTTGGTCGTGAACCGTTACCAGAAGAAGTTGCAGCTGAAATGGATTTGGAAGTTGAAAAAGTAAGACATATTCAAAAGATTTCACAAGAAACTGTTTCTCTAGAAACATCAGTGGGTGATAGTGACGATGATAGTGTGTTGGGAGATTTCATAGAAGACACAGAATCAATCGCACCACAACAAGGAGCATCGAGGACACTTCTTACAGAACATATTGGAGAAGTTCTACAAGATTTATCACCAAGAGAACAAAAGATTTTACAAATCAGATTTGGACTAGAAGATGGTGTCACTCATACATTGGAAGAAGTGGGGCAAGAGTTTGGCGTAACACGCGAACGTATCCGTCAGATTGAAGCAAAAGCATTGGAGAAGATTCGAGAAAATGTATCTGTAGCAAAATTAAGAGACTACTAATAATATCAAGTATAATAATTAAAAAGTTTGAAAAAAATTGTAAAAATGCTATGGTTAGTATATTGAGAAATTATTAATAAATTAACAATAAAAATATGCCAAATTTTGAAGCAGAACAAAGTTCGCAATTAGCAAAAAAACCTAAGGAAGAGGTAATGACAATTACAGCTGAAGATTTGAGTGAATTAGAAGCGTCAGTTGATAAAACATTTGGTGAGAAACCATTGGATATTGAAGCAGAACAAGGCGTGGAATCAAAAGGTGTTGTAGCAATGGCAGAGAATAAACTACGTGCAGATGAAAAAATTCAGGAGTATATAGACAATGGTTATGAGAATATAGTAAATCAAACTATTATAGAAACAACTAATAATGAGGAACAAATAAATATGTTTTATACAGGACTAAGAGCGTCAACAAATAGGGGAAAATATGTTGAGCAGGCAACAGAAAAATTAGTTGCTACCATGAAGGAAAAAGTAGAAAAGAAAATTATGGAAGACGTAAATAAACAAGATGGTAATGCATAATACATGTAGTAAAATATAGACAAAAAAGATGTAAGTTCAACACTTGCATCTTTTTGTTTTTTCCCCTATAATCATATCTGTAGCTAAAGAAAAAACATATTCCGAGGTAGCTCAGCGGTAGAGCAGTTGGCTGTTAACCAATTGGTCGTCGGTTCGAATCCGACTCTCGGAGCCACCTTGTGCTAGGCACGACTTTTATGGTGTAATAAAAGCACAAAGAA
>JAOZNB010000080.1 GCA_029933995.1 Candidatus Moraniibacteriota bacterium
CTTCCTCAGAGCAGTAATAACTACTATAGCAAAGCTAAAATATTTGTCAAGTCTTTCTGAATTCTTGTTTGAAAGTAATACAAAATTACACCACAATCTCACTTAAAAAAACTTTTTTACCTCAAAAATGACTAAATAAATCTAACATGTATTTATATTTTATGCAAGGTTCCTTTTCAAAATTAAGTATCGATGTATATTACATTACTTACTAAGCTTGTACTAGTTTTAGTTATTTAATCTATTATTGCACACTGAAAATGTAAAATATATAATTTGAATCTCATGACTCATATTATCTACTTTAAAGTCAAAAAGTCAATCGTAATTATACGATTGACTTTTATTTCTTTTGCTTTTTACATTTTACCTATAGCAACCCTTGTTTGCTCGCAAAATTTTTCTGCTTCTCGTCCAGCTGCCTGTGCGTAATCAACTCCCTGACTTGCAAAGTTAATCTGTGAACTGGAATTTATTGCAATTGAACCTGGTCCAGTATAAGCAGCAAGAATTGTATCTAATACAAATCCTCCCTGTGTTCCAACACCTGGAATCAAGAACCACAAATCATTACCTACAATTTCACGACAGAGAGATAAGTGTCGTGAAAAAATTTCACCCGAACCTTTTATCTCTTCGTAAGCTGCAGCCATTACAAGACCAGCGTTTTCATTCACACCGATATCAAATGCCCACTCGTGAATTAATTGAGCTATATGCTCCCAATATTGTCTGCCATCAGCACACGCAATATCTTGCACTTCACGTGCTTCAGGATTACTGGTATAACAGAGTCCTACAATTGCTCGACCTGAATGCTCCGCATCAAAAAGTGGTGCCATACAACTACTCCCCATGTATGGAGAAAAGTTCATACCATCAACACAATCAATCTCAAAATGAGCAATCTTGTAACGCTGTTGCGTTCTGCCGATATCACCACGTTTACAATCAAGAAAAACTGGAATATCTGGATAAAATTTATGAATATATGCCACAACGGCACGTAGAATTTTATCACCATCCTTAAAAGCTTCGTAATGTGCTTTTTGAGGTTTGTACATCGATGCATACGGTGCTGTTGCATCAACAATATCAATCATCCATTGAGCAATTACCTTCCAATCCCTAGAAAGCCAAAACTTTCGCTTCAAACACTGTGGTAACTTTTCTGGTAATGGATCGAGTCCAATACATACGAGTGAATTAATTTTTTCTTGTCTCAGTCGTAATTTTTCTCTAAAACCAAGAATTGTCATAATCTTATTCTCCTTTTTTTGAATTATACTATTAACCTTTTAATTTTTTATATAAGTCAGGATACTTACCCTTAATTTGTACAAGAAATTTTGTACCATGCCCTACACGCATATTGATCTGTTCACCAGCAGCACAATGTGGACATTGTTCACTCGGATCCTTCATGAGATCCACAGAATAATTTTCCGCTTTAACCTCTGTCAACGCATACGCATACTTCACGTCTAACTTTTGTTGCAATGCCTCAAGTCCTGGATTTTTATCACTCAACCGATTACATACCGTAAAAAATCCAAGAGGCAATCCACCAGAATCACGAATGAATTCAGCTGCTTCACACAAACTTCCTGCAGAATTAACTACATCCTCAATCTGCAATATTTGTGCACCTTGAACTCTTGTGCCGTGGTCTTTATACCACACTAATTTATTACCTTTTTTCAATGGTTTCAAAATCTGTGGCGTCCATGTTGTGAATTGTGTATAATAATATGTTACCAAAACTGCCAACGTATCCGCACCGTGCGGTGTGCCAACAATAGCATCAATACGCTCTTCACGAACTTCCCATGCCATTTGCATCGCCAGTGGACTCAATACAAGTGCATTATTCAAATCACGAATATTAACATACACATTACCGTGACCACCACCCGTAAAAACAAAATGTCCATCCAATGCAACTCCACACTGTACTAAATAATCCCACACACTCATTCTATTTAATGTAGCACGATACACTTGTTGATCTCGCACGCTCAAAGACATTAAATTTTCAGTATCTATTTTAGTAAAATTTTCCATTTTTTCACACCTCTTTTGATCTTTTTGTTTCCATACAGAACAGTGTTCACATAAGCCACCTAACACAAAATCACAATCTACCGCATTATGCTCAGCACATTCACCAATCGCTTCAATACCTCTATCATCAATATCATCCAATGTACTTTTTTTAATTGTACTCACAATTTCACCCCTCCCTAATATTCAATTATGATAGTATTTTTACTAACTTTAAATTGTAAAAAAACTACTCAAAAACTTAAAGTAACCTTAGCAAAAAATCTTATAGCATGTCAAACAAAAAAACCTCATTTTACAAAATTAAAATAAGGTTTTTCCTAGATTCAAATTTACGATCTACGGTCGTGTCTCAATAATCCGTCCTCTCGAACAATCTGCATTTGAATTACATGAACTTTTACATTTATTTGGTGCATCTGCTGCTTGTGGTGTTGCTTGACATGTTCCTCCTGCACTACACTCACGTGCTGTACACATTGTATCTACCGGTAAATCATATATTACCTCTGGACAGTTCCCCTCAATTTCACAATTAGTTCCACCATTCAACCAACATCTTGCTTCATAGCTAGAAGAGCCACTATTAGTCAATTTCAACCATCCCTTTTCTCCTGTACAAATAATATTTTCTTGTTCTTTATTAACATCTGTAATATTCCCATCTATCTTACAACACACAGCACAACCATTTTTTACACTAATTGATGCATCTTTTGGATTTCCATCAGAATCAAAATAAACATATTTTTGCAAATTAATTGGCATATCTATGAGACAAGATGGTGCTTCACACTCTACTGTTATTGGGTCAGCTGCTAATTCTTTATGTTTACATTCCCAACTCCACTTACCATTTGTGCCCAAAGTTGGAATTTCTACTTTTGAACAATCTGTTCCACAAAGGCTATATGACTCTAATGGTGGTGTTACATCAGTAGACTTATTTGGATGTTGAGTTCCACACATTGCGCTTGGAGCTAAGTGTTTTGCAGAACATGCATCATCTAGTGTTGCCTGTTCTCCACCCACACCACTACATCCCCATGTTTTTATGTCTCCATAACCTGGAAAGTTTGCTTGTGTCGGCGTAAATGTTGGCGTTCCTTTTTCACAAAAATATGTACTCACCGTTTCTGGCCAATTTGTCACAGTTGCTTCATATGTGTACAGACTTTCTGACATACAAGCACCTGGAACTGGACATTCATCTATAACAATATCCTGAAATGCTGTGGCAGACAAAGGACTGCCTACACTACCATCAATCATTCTACCAATCTTACCTCGAACTGCATACGTGCCTGGCTCATCAAACTGACAAGTATGTGTCCTTTCTGTTTTCCAATCAGTCCAATTTTCACCTGACCCACCCCCACATTTAAATGCATAACGTACATCTGATAAATCTACACTTGTCAACGTTAAGTCCACGGTCCCTCTACCATCCACTGGATCATCTATTTCTGATACTGCACATGTAGGGTTTGCAGCAGACAACGTTGAACTATAACAATTCACTGAAAAATCAAAATATGTATATCGTGTAATGAACTCCGTTCCACCATGAGTAAACTGTAATCGTACGGGCACAACATAATTACCACACTGTGTTGGAACTTTTAATTCTGTTGTCTTTATTGTATCACCATCCATTGCACTCCACCAAACATAACCTGTGTCATGTTCATTATCTTTATTTTTATCCGTTATAGAAGCACGCCCAAGATACGTCAAAACTTCATTCCACCCTGAATACCACTTATATTTATTATCTATCTTATTTTTAGAACGTAGCGCCGCATGCACATTCACACCCATTAAATTAGCACACTTTGCAGAAAATGCGCCCTCCGTAGCAGAAACTGTTATGGTATCACCTGGATTATATGTAGTTGCATTCAAAGTTACATTCGCCTTTGCTTTATTTCCTCGTGACGGACATGCTCCACTATCGAATTTGGTCATACACCTACCACCACAACAATTAATAGTACAATATCCAGTATTCAATTCAGTCTCTGTGCATGGATTAAATAAATCTTTCGTAACAATAATATCCACAAGTTTCGCATCAACTTCACTAAATGTTATTAATGCTCCAGACATTATTATTAAACCAAATATTCCAATTTGACCACCTCTTTTTTTCATTAAAAATATAATTAATATAATAATTGGTACAATACCAATTAAAATCATTATAATCAACTTACATCTACACCCTCCTTTATGTTATGATTACCCGCACCAACATTCTGCGTCTCAGCCTGCATCTCAGCATTAAAAGGAATGCTGTGTTCTGATAATACATTATTATTTTCATCTCTTATTTGCACAGATACATACGGTACATCACAATCACGTATGATCTCTGGTGTTACGCTCACATTAGCTTCTACATCCAAGATTTTTGTAATATCATTAATACACTTTTGCCCATTACTATCTACAGCAGTAATATGCATTTTCATATTAACTAATTCTAATTTAGACAGATCTGTACTTGCCTGTTCCGTACGTGATCCCATGTATCCATCCGCTGGACCTGACCATGAAACATCAACAATCATCTGGTCACCATTTTTATATGTACTCTTATCAATATGAATATCATGAATTGAAGCACTTTCACCTTGAATTACGTAATGAACTCTCGTATCATCTAATTTATTTTTCATATTATTATAGAGCATAATATTCACATCATATGCACCTGGCGCTTTATCTAATGGTAACGGTATAAAAAATACAACCTTTTCTTCTTTATCTTGTTCAAGCACAAATAAATAATTATTTTTATCTGTATCGATTTTTTCACTATATTGTGTTTTTTTAGTTGTGATAAATTGTGTAACCACATCTCTTGTGTCGCCACTATTTTTGATATTACATGTAAGTAATATTTTCTCTTTTTGTCCATCAATATCAATGCCTTGTAACGGAGAAAATTTATCATCAATACCTTCAATAGTCACAAAACATGAATCATCATCAATATTCACACCACTATCAACACCATTTAATAACACTGTTCCAGATTTGGCGAATCCCAACTTACCATCAACTGAAGAATATGCAACGATCCATACATCATATTGACCATTTAAATCTAATGGATATATATACTCCACAGATTTCTCTATGCTCTGTCCTGGATTAAGTGATATTACATCATCACTTCTTAATCGGTTATCAATTTTACCTGATTCTGTGTCTGAAATATGTTCATGTAATTGCACCTCATAGTGAATATCACCTTGTGGTTTATCAAAATCATTCTGCAAAGTAAAATCAATGATCATACGATCTTTCAATTTTGCTGCAATCACTGCATTATATACATTCGTATCAGATAGAACTATTGCTTGTTTAGCATTCATCTCCTCCTCACTAGGCATTTCTTGACCCAAAACAAAAAGTGGTATAGCAAAAATACACACCATAAACGCAACTAAAAATCTATTCATATTTTTTATTTTTACAATTTATTTTCTTCTTATATACTATACCACAAACACCTTATCTAAACCTAACACCCAGAACAAGAGCTGGAATAAAAAGCATTATTCCAATCATAAGTGTCATCTTTAGTAGGAAGATAAAATATTCTGGTGCATTGTGAGCTGTTGTTGCGAAGAATCCTTTTACTCCTGTACTTGCTATTTGATTATCTGTGTTTACATTTATTTGTACTGAGGATGTGAAGTTTGT
>JAOZNB010000011.1:0-995 GCA_029933995.1 Candidatus Moraniibacteriota bacterium
AAGTATATCACAAATAACCAAAATAGTCAATAATGCTGACTACTAAATACAAAATAACACAAAAACCTAGTATTTAAAACAAAAAACAAGCATTTTACAATATAAAACTAGACACAAGCATTGACTTTCTTGTAAAAATAGGGTATTATATATTGTTACGATAAAGAAGTAACAAAACAGTTCTTTATAAAAAAACAACTCAAAAACAGTCGGGCATTTAAGTAATAACCGACTATAAAGGCAGTAGGCGTGCCATTGGTCCATTGTGGAACATAAAATAAACAGCTGATGTGTTTTTGAGAAAGATATTGGAGATATATTATGGAAAATATGACAATTTTTAGCAAGGTAATTACAGAAGATACAAGTTGTACTGATCAAACTTCTGTTACTACAAAAATTAAGGGTAAATATAAAGGGATATGTTTACAGATTCGTCATGAAATACATAAGTATCATAGCAGCGGACTGGTTGAGACGGATATCGACATTTGGACTGACAATGGATCCATGGAAAAAGAATTGTCAGCATTCTTAAATAGAATGCCTCCAGGTCAACAAATTTCTCTTAATTTAATATTAGGAGGAGTTGTGGAGAAGGAGATTCCTAAGACTGTTCAGATGCTAAGGGATAATGAAAAAAATATTCCTGGAGCAGTTGCATGCTATAGGTATGCTGAGCAGTCAGAAAAAGGACGTCTTTCAGAGACGGTCACTAGGGAAGTGCGCTATGGGTGATTGTTTTGGCACTGAGTCATCAGTGTAGTGTTAATATGGAATATCGTAAAAACACAAATGACAGAAGTTCACGGGTAAGAAGTTTGAATCTAAACTTCTTACCCCTCTAATCAAGATTATGAAATGGTCATGATTTTGTAGGAGTAAAAAAAGTTCTTTACAAAAAACAACTCAAAAACAGTCGGGCTTCTATAACCGACATTAAAGGCAGTAGGCGTGCCATTGGTCCATTGTGGAACATAAAATAAACAGCTGAT
>JAOZNB010000011.1:1095-19778 GCA_029933995.1 Candidatus Moraniibacteriota bacterium
GGTTTTTGAGAAAGATATTGGAGATATATCATGGAAAATACTACACAAAATACAGAGATAAAAATTTCAGGTAATGATTGGGATTGTGGTTTTGAGAGATTTGCATATTTTGCATGTGAAAATGTGGGGTTTATGCTTAATTTCAAAAAGGGTAATGATGCTTCGAATAATTTTTCTACGGAGACAAATCTCAGAATACCGTGTAGCAAGGAAAATTCGTATGCAAAGGTTGAAGTGAAAAACCTTCCCGAAATACTTGGAAGTCTAGGCATTACAGGACTAGCAAAAGCTAGAATTTTGGAAGAAATTCCAAGATTTATTGCTAGACATGATGAATGTAAGGGTGGTGGGATGTTTCATAAAATTTATTATCATGGACATTTTATGGCAACAGAAGAGATTAAAATCTCTTTTGGCTCCTGGGACCATTTATAAGTATCTTCGGCGCTGAGTCATCAGCGTGGCAACAGAAGTGCAGACTACGGTTAATCCGTCTTAGCACAAATGACAGAAGTTCACGGGTAAGAAGTTTGAATCTAAACTTTTTACCCCTCTAATCAAAATTATGAATAGTCGTAGTTTTGTAAGAGTAAATTAAAATGACCAGGGGATTCTGAGCGAGAAATCTCAAACAAAAGAAAAATCAGGGACATAAGCGCTATGTCTATTTGTATTCTGTAAGGATATAATCGGCTTCTGAGAAAGTTTAAAGTATGATTTTTTAAACTAGGTGATGCTGGCACCACAAATTTAATCCGTTTTAGAATTTTTCGGCTAATAAAAAAATATCGGCTGATGAGCTTGCGTTCTCATTGGTGGCATCGTTTCAAATGTCGTTTTAATATAATGCTAGATTTAGGAAATTATTTCTCAGAATAATGACCAAGTATTGTTAGACATTTAGCGATAAATATCATAAGGGTAAGAAGTTTGAATCTAAACTTCTTACCCCTCTAATCAAGATTATGAAACGGTTCATGATTTTGTAGGAGTAAAAGTTCTTTATAAAAATACACAGGAGACAGTCATGAGTAAATTGGAAAAAATGTTGGCTAAAGTTAAAGAAACTACTACAAGCACCAGTACTTATTATTATGGTTATGTGGAAGGTAGAAGATGTAATCAAGAATATTGTAAATTTTTCCAAGGTAGTGTTTATTTATTGCAAAGTCCAATTTCAGACATTGAAATTACATATGTGACTCGAAAGAGTTGCATGGATAGTAGTGTTTGGGCGGTAGAAACGGCAGAATCTCTGCGCAAATGTCTGCATAACAAAAACTCTAGTACTAGCTGGACTGGAATAGGGAATTATGTGGTAATTCTCAAGGCAAACAAGCTGTTTGTTGTTTCAGTTTATGGAGATATGCGAGGATGGACGATTGACAGCATTTCTTTTGAAGATGATGTAGCTATTATCTCAGGAAAACGTAATGCTCCAAATATGATGGGAGGAGACTTCTCTGGACCAGGTTTTAGGCCTGGCGATATGGGATACTATAAAGAGGAATATACCTTGGAAGTTCCTCAAGTAGACAAGCTTCCTTTTTAACAATCTCCAAAAAGGGAATTGAAAAAGAATCTTTTTTTTAATTCCCCTATCACTTGAAAATTTAAATTGTAGATTTGAATTTTCAAAAGGATGGAATAAGATATAGGGTATGCTTAAAAAACATGAATAACAAAATAATTCAAAAAAATCTACAATCTAATATATGGAAGCATACAGTTTATTTAATTACTAATAAACGTATTTTTTCAGCAATCTTGGGAGCTTATTATTTAACAATTCAAAATGTAACTGCTCAAAGTATTGGAACTATTTTGCTAGCTGGGAGCTTGGCTGGATTTCTTTTTGAAATTCCTAGTGGATATATTTCTGATAAAATTGGGCATAAACAAGCTTTGATATTTGGTAAAACAGCATTACTATTTTCGTCATTATTTTTTCTACTTGCAAATAATATTTTACTTTTGATATTAGGTAGTGTCTTGATGAGTATTGGATATGCATTCTTTTCCGGTACAGGTGCAGCCTTTATGCATGAGACATTAAGTGCATTGAATAAAGAAGAGGAATATATACAAATAATGGGAAAGATGCGTTCCATTGGATATGTAGTTCCTATAATTTTTGTAGCTCTGATTCCTTTTTTAGTAAATATTGATATTAAATTACCTTTTGTGGTAGCTGTTGGATTGGATATTATAGGTTTGTGTGTGGTACTCACTTATGTAGTTCCACAAAAATCCAAAAAGCAAATTGAAGAAATTGGAATTACAAATTTTAAACAGGTCTTAAAAAAAGTATATAAGATTGGATTTTTTAGGTATACATTATTTTTAGGAATTATGAGTGGCTTTCTCTTTTCTGTAATAGGATTTCGAGCAGCTTATCAGGACTTTCTCCAAATCCCAATTATTTATTATGGGATTTTTGTGGGTATAAGTTTTGTTTTGGCATCAGTACTGACTGTTTTTAGTGGCAAAATAAAAGCAAATATTACTTTGAAAAGTTTATTTATGTTTCAAATAGTTATCTTTACGTTCTTGTTCTTATTGTTAGGAGTTATTTCTAACGTATGGATAATTATATCAATATTTATTTTAATCATGGGATTGCAACATGGACTGAGAACAGTAAATGGAGGTTTTATGATGGATAAATTAAAAGATGAAAAATTTAAAGCAACAATATCATCAATAGGGGAACAAATTTCAAAAATGACGACAGCTGTTATTGGTTTCGGACTAGGTATGATTATAAATTATTTTTCTTACAAAATAGGATTTTTCTCCCTAGGTATTGCTTTTTGTTTAATTTTAATACCAATTTATATTTATATTTTTAGAAGTAATACAAAAAGATTATATTACAAAAACTAATTCATCATCTGAGAGATTATTAGGAACTGAGCAATCTGGAAATGTGGTCACTAGATAAAACGGAAGCTGTTTTATTTTTTTCACTTCTACAAAGATCGTTTTTGTATAAGATAATTCTATTTCTGAAATAGTATTTACAGTAATATTATTTTCACCAATACAATTACTTCTAAGGACACACTCGATAGCTCGTCTATTAGCCTTAGGTATTTGTTCTATCGGCAAGCAGTTTATTTTTCCAATATTTATTTTATAATTAAATCTAAATTCAGCTATTTTGTTTTCAGAACTATCAATCCAATGAATTTTATTAGTTGATAACAATTCTTGAAATTTTTGTTCAATTATTTTTAATAGTTTGTTGGGATTTTCAATACCAGAGATATTCTTTTCAAATTTAGTGCCAACTGTTTCCAGAGCATTTGTAACATCATTTTGTGAAATTTTTGAAAAAAGAAATTTCTTTTGAGTATAATTATAATACCAATATGGTTGATTAATTAACATTTTTTTGTAAGAATTATTCACAAATTTGAAATGTCTCAAAACATGAAATTCATTTGTGGGGTTTATAATGGAGCTTTCTAAGGTATTCATATTTTGTATTATCGAATTGTAATCACATAATATCATGTGACAACTTTTGAAACAATATTTTGTGGTATACTTTTAAAATAATATATATAAATTTATTTAATATGATTTATTTTATAGGCGGTTCACCACGAGGAGGTAAAAGTATCTTGGCGCATATGATTTCTCAAAAATTAGATATCCCGTACCTTTCGACAGATGATATTCGTCCGATTGTTATGGCATATTTTAGTGAGACAGACTTGAAAGAAAAATTTCCTTTTGGCGCTGATGATATGCCAACTGATGATTATTTTAATAATTGGACTGGTGAAGATATGCTCAAAGCAGAAATTATAGAGGCACATAGTTCTTGGGCAGGTGTAAAAAATCTCATTAATCACCTTCGTTCTGGTAAAATGGATTATGTGATAGAGGGTGTATATTTATTACCAGAGTTAGTAAAAGAATTTAGTGGAGATGCTGATATAAAAATTGTATTTTTAGTAAAAGAAGATGCTGAAAAAATATTTCAAGGTTTAATGAAAAATAAAGGTGAAAATGATTGGATTGCAACTTATGTCACAAATGATGAAATGATGATGACTGCCGCAAAAGCTTTATCGGTATATGGACCATACTTTGCAGATGAATCAAAAAAATATGGATTTAAATGTGTAAATACAGAGAATAATTTTCACAATAAGTTAGAAAATACATTTAAAACACTGACTGTAGGTAACTGAGATTCTGAATTAAGTTCAGTATGACAAGGTGAAATAACAAAGTAGGGACAGGTTTGAAACCTGTCCCTACATTTTTTTGTATTTTGTAAAAAGATTTTACAAAATTGTTGCTGCGCTTATTATATCGTTTTTCTTTGGTTTCATGATTCTCACGCCTTGAGTTGCTCTTGATAGTGTTGAGATGTTTGTTAGTGGTGTGCGGATTATTTGTCCATTTGCACTTGTTATGATTACATCACTGTCATTGTCATCGGCACTTACGATATAAGCACTTACAATTTTACCAGTTTTTGGTGTGATTTTGGCAGTTTTGATACCAGAACCACCTCTTCTTTGTGCTTTATATTGTGTCATCTTAGTTTTCTTACCATAACCATTTGCTGTGATGATGAATAATTCTGCTCCACGTTGACTTGCAAACATGACATCCATTCCAATTACTACATCATCTTTTTTCAATTTGATTCCACGTACACCAGCAGCACTACGGCCCATTGCTCGTACATTTGCCTCTTTAAATCGGATTGCTTGGCCACCGTCTGTAATCAAACTTATATCATCTGTCCCAGTTGTTGGTTTCACCCATTTCAATCTGTCAGCACCTTTTAGCTTGATTGCTATGAGTCCTCCACGACGTACATTGTCAAAGTCTTTGATTTTTACCTTTTTTACAACACCTGCTTTTGTTGCCATAAAGAGGAATTTGAATTGACTGTCATTTTTATCAAAAGGAATAATTTCTGTGACTTCCTCGTGTGGAGAGAGCTGCAAGAAATTTACAACCGCATTTCCTTTTGCAGTACGAGTTGATTCTGGAATGTCATATGCATTTATTTGAAATACTTTACCAGTATTTGTAAAGAAGAATAGATTGTCATGAGTCATGACACTCAACATGCTCTTCACACTCGTATCTTCTTTGGTGTTAGCACCAATTACTCCTTTGCCACCACGTTTTTGTACGCGGTATACTGATGGATTCATTCGCTTGATATATCCGTCAGTTGTCATAGTAATAATTGCTTCTTCATTCGGCACTAGATCTTCTTGGTTAAATTCGCCAATTGCAGTTTTGAATACTTTTGTTTTGCGAGGGTCACCGTATTTTTCAGTTAGTTCAGCTAATTCACCTTTGATAATATCTTTTTGTTTTTTCTCACTTTTTAGAATTGCTTCTAATTTGCGGATGATGCGTAGTTTTTCCTTTAATTCATCTTCAATTTTTTTGCGTTCCAATCCTGCGAGTGTTTGTAAACGCATTTCCAAGATTGCAGTTGTTTGTAAGTCAGAAAATTTAAATTTTTTGCGTAAGTTATCATGAGCTGTTTCACGTGTACGTGATTTTTTGATAATTGCAATTACAGCATCAATATTATCCAGCGCTATTTGCAAACCTTCGAGTATATGCGCTCGTTCTTTTGCTTTTCTCAAATCAAACTTAGTACGTCTCACCACTACTTCACGACGGTGTGTGATATAATATTCTAAGATTTCCTTTAAATTCAAAATACGTGGTTCAATTCCATCAACTAACGCAAGCATGTTTGAGTTGAAGTTTTTTTGTAAGTCTGTCAGAGTATAGAGTCTGTTTAAAACCTTTTGTGGATAAGCATCTTTTTTGAGGTCCATTACAACACGTACACCGTCTTTACTAGATTCGTCTCGAAGTGCTTTGATACCAATAATTTTTTTATCTTTTACGAGGTTTGCGATTTTTTCAATCAAGGTTGCTTTGTTTGTAAGGTAAGTCATTTCTGTGACAATGATTGAGAACTGTCCTGCGCGACCTTCTACAATTTCAGCTTTAGCACGCATTGTGATTTTCCCGTGACCTGTTGCGTATGTTTCGCGGATATCTGCTTGATTGTAAATCATGCCACCAGTAGGGAAGTCAGGACCTGTAACATGTTGCATTAAGGCGTCTACATCAGACTTTGGTTTGTCTATTAATAATGAGATAGCACCTGTCAGTTCACCTAAGTTGTGTGGTGGAATATTTGTTGCCATACCAACAGCAATTCCCATAGTTCCATTTAATAGTAGCTGTGGAAGTTTTGCTGGAAGCACTGATGGCTCTTGGTGTACGCCATCAAAGTTTGGTCGGAAATTAACTGTATCTTTTTCAATATCAAAAAGCATTTCTTCTGCTATATATTGTAATTTTGCTTCAGTATAACGGTAGGCAGCAGCACTGTCTCCATCCATAGAACCAAAGTTTCCTTGACCCCATACAAGAGGATAACGGAGAGAAAAGTCTTGGGCCATACGAACCATTGTGTCATACACTGCTGTATCACCATGTGGATGATACTTACCAAGTACTTCACCCACTACAGTAGCACTTTTACGAAATTTTGCAGTTGGTTTTAGCCCTGTTTTCCACATTGAATAAAGGATTCTGCGATGTACAGGCTTCATTCCATCACGTACATCAGGAAGTGCACGAGCAACTATAACGCTCATGGCATATTCCATGTATGATTTTTGCATTTCCTGGACAATTGGTTGAGGTGATATATCTTGGTGTACAGGTTCTTGATCTGTTTTTTTCTTTGTCATACTAATATTTTATAATTGATTTACACACAAAAACGACAAAAAACATTCCGTCTATGTTTTTTGTTTGTTTATCTATATTCTATAGTTAATCTATTTTTTTGTATAAAATATACCAAAAGATAGATTAACTATAGATTTTTTATTTTTTAGATTTCGCTGTCTGTTGGGCTTTGTTTTAATAATTCATCAATTGAGATAGAATCATTGTTGATGGGATTATCAGAGTTTATGCTATCTATACGTTCTTTGAGTTCATCTATTGATTCTTGAGTTTCTTGATCAGTATTCATTTGGAGAAAATTGATTTTTAGTGAGATGACCCAGATAAAAATGACAATAAACATTGTTATTATAACCGCTCCCCAGACATAGCGTATGCGAATGTTTTCTGGTTGTTGGCGAATTTCTTTTACTTTTTCATCTATTCTATCAAACATAATTTATTGTTAAATGGTTGATGTTTGTGATGTTGTAAATAAATTATACAACATTCAATAAAATAACTTCCATTTTTTTATTTTCTATATCTTTTGCTTTTAAAACAAGTTTATCTTCTTTTCTTTTTGGACAATTGCCAATTTCATCACAGAAATCTTTTTCATTGTGTAGTGTTGATACTTTCAATCCTTTCACTTTGTATTGCATTGGGATAATAAGTCTTGCTTCTATTTTGCGTGCTAATACCTCTGCAGTTTTAGCATCAATTCCATAAGTGTCACCAACTGGTATAAATAAAATGTCTGCTCCAATAACTGTATCAAGTATTTCAGGTGTTAAATCCATGCCAATTGCTCCAAGATATGCAATTTTTATATCTTCAATATCAATTATAAATATAGTTGCATTTCCACGATCTTCTCCACCTCGATGATCAGCAGGTGTGTCTTTGCCAACGATATTTACACCTTTGACAGCATATTCCCCAGGACGATTGATAACAATTGGGTTACCTCGTAGTATATCAGAATTATTAAACATTGCATCTGGATGAGGTATTAAGACAGCATCAGCGTTTCCTTGTGGTGGACGAAGTCCAAGTTTCTTATCATAAGGAGCAAATACAATTGTCACATCGCTACTTCCGCGTCCCTCAGTTTTTGCTACAATTTTAAAACAAGATAATCCATGATATGTAATATGCATACAGTTTTTCTAAAAATATTTAAGATGTTTCGAATCTGGAAACAGTACTTTTTACTCATGTATAATAGCATGTGTAATGATTTTTGTCATCCTAGAGTCTTTTCTGAAAATGGTGTATAATAAATCTTGTAATTTATTTAATAGTAAAAAACTATGTTTGAGATTTATAAGGATAAAGGTGGGGAGTTTCGTTTTCGATTAAAAGCGGGAAATGGTGAAGCAATTTTGGCTTCAGAGGGTTACACACAGAAATCTGCGTGTGAAAATGGTGTTGCATCAGTAGCAAAAAATTCTCAAGATGAAGCACGATTTGAATTCAAAGAAGCAAAGAATGGAAAGTGGCATTTTAATCTGAAAGCGACAAACGGTCAGGTGATAGGCACAAGTCAAATGTATGCAAATGAAAGTGGTGCTAAAAATGGTATGAAAGCTGTTGCAAAAAATGCAAAAGCGGGAAAAATCAATGATGCAACAGTAGAATAGTTAATAAACTGTGGATAAGTACAAGTTTTTTATGTTTTAATATTGACTTTTGTATTTTTATCATGTATAATATATTTAAAGAAGATTAAGAGTGGGTGGCTTTTTCTTCGGATAAAATCAAGTCATACTTTCTGAAAAGGGTGTATGGGTGGATTTTTGACGGAGAATAAAGTCCCCGCTTTTTATTTCTTTAAAATAATGAACTTACTTAAGTTCATGTAATTAATTAATATGCTAAGCATATGCAAAAACAAAAACAAAAAAGCGTAGCGAAAAAAAGAGGGCTATACATCGCCCTAGCATTAGCTCTGTTTGTGGGAGCTCCTGTTCTTGGTGCCATTTTGGTACAAAACTTTACACAATGGGATGTAGTGGTCGATACACCCCCAATCAATAAGGTAGCTGGTGCTGATGCAGCTGCTTCAGATTATTTGACAGTAAATCTTGGCGGTACTATTACAAATGATGATAGTAGCGTTGACGGTGGAACTGATACTCTTCTTTCACATGAGGAAATATCTTTCACATGTTTTGCAGGCGACCGAACTTATTATACAGATGTAATTCAGTTAGATAATACTGCTGCTGAAGATTGGGATGTAACTTTAACTATAGAAGATGATCTTAATAGTGGTCCTGCTCTAGGAACTGCTGCGGAGACAAATTTTTCAGCTGGAGATGCTGATATCTGGTTAGTTGCTACTGATACTGATAGTTCCGTTTCAATATCAGAACTTCCAAATCCAGCAAACTTAGCTGGTACAACTAATTGGGGTGCTGATTATATCCAGTTAGAAGTAGTAGCAGGTACTCTTAGCGCACTTGATAGTACAATTAGTGTGGGAACTGTTCCTACAGGAGAAAATCGTCAACTTGGTTTGGTGGTTGATTGTGGTTCAAATATGCTTGATGGAGAAGTGGGAATGTTTCGTTTGACCGTTGCTGCCTCACCTAACTAGTATATTTATCTTTAAGAGATAAATACTAAAAAGTTTAGGAGATTAAATTACGGGTGAAAAGATTTTATGTAAAGTACATACATCTTTTCACCTGTTTTTCTTTATCAATACACATTAATATATGACGCAAAATCAAAATAACAACAATCAAAAAGAAAATTCACTATATATGACACGATTTTATAGAGTTTTATCTGTTGTGGCTGTAATTATTATGATTGTTGCAGCATATATAACGTATGGTAATCAAGCTAGAGAATTTCATGTTGAATTTGAGAAAGAAGTGAGTAGTGCAAATCAAAATGAACCTAGTGAAAATAGTATCAGAATTGGTGCTGATTTATCGAGAGTTCCAAGTGATGATGTAGTAGAGGACATCTTGAATGATGTGATACCTAATGTGTGTGATGATTGTGATGAAGACAATCCGCTTGATTGCTTAAAAGAGTATGAAACCAATACAATTTTGGTCCAAAATCCACCACATCAAAATCATTTATTTATAGAACTCATAACAGGAAAGACTCATAAGGAAAAGTTTGTAGTTGTCATTGATTTAAATAATGGAAATCAGGTACTAAATGCAGAGGGTAAAATAGATGAGGATAGATGCAGGGATGTTTCAAAAGGTGAAGTTACTGAAGGTTCTATATTAACTGATGGAATGGATCCAAAATCTTCAAATTACGTAGATACAAAACCGTTAGATTAAAAGAGTAGTTATTATCTATAATATATACATTTTGATAGGAAAATACGTCAGTTGACAGTATTTACATCAAAAAGCATTAATTTTGTATAGATATATAAAGTAAAACACTTTCTTTAACAATAAAATACTTATAACAGGTAAAATAAAGTAAATTACTTTATTTTTTAATAAAATCTTCTTTATTTTTTTATATAAAAAATAAAGAAGTTTGTAAAAGTTTAATTATTTGTAAGAAGCTTTATTTCATAAGCTTTAAGAGGTGTAAAAAAATATTTATAAGTCATTTTTTGTAGATAAACATTGACTTTAGGGGTTTTCTGCTGTATAATAACTATTAAGAAGATAGAAAGAATGGGTGGCCTTTTTTCTGGATAAAATTTGTCAAATAAGTTAATTCATATTTATAAATTTTTTGCAGGAAATAGGCTCATCCTTTTTTTATTGTTTTAATGCTAGACATTGAAGCAATAACATTAATCTTTTTGCACAAAATAGAATACGGGTGAAAAAGTGTTTAAAAACACATATTTTTTCGTCCGTTTTTTATTTTGAAAAAGAACTATAAACTCCCTAAACCAAAAAAGTAATGTCCCACAATATTCAAATAAATGAATATATACATGATAAGCCAGAATCAATAATTCGGGGGCTTTTTGTTTTTATAAAACGGACTTATCGAGGTGTGTATAGGTTTATGGCAAAAAAAAGGGCTCAAAGAAGAGTGCAAAAGATGCTTAAAAATAATTTTATTAATACAGAGGTAGCCAAAAAAGCACAAAAACAGTTAAATAATATAAAAATAGTACAAATTTCAAATAGGTATCAAGTATTTGGAATTTCAAAAGCGTGGAGAGGTGTTGCTGCTGTGTTTTCTGTATCATTTCTCATGCTTACAATTATTACTTCGCAATATTATGGACCACAATTTATAGAAGCTGAGATAATGGTACAAAATTTTACACAAGATGAGTTGGTTGTAGTTGAGGGTATTGAATTATTGAAATATGACACACGTTCAGTTAATGATATAGATGATAAAGCTGAATTTGATGCGGGAACTTATACAAATGGTAACTTTGAAGCAGGGGAAGACGATCTAGTTGCTGTTGTTGATATTGATGATCTCTTGACTATTGGTAGTTATGGAGACAGTGTTGCTGATACATCGCAAAATGATTGGTGGGCAGGAGAGCAAATTAAGACTTGTAATGCAACTTCATTTCAACAGGGAACATTTAATGATACGCAGTGGGATAGTGGAAATGATTGGGCAGAACTTGATGGCATAGGACTTACAAATGGTACAGGTGAATATGTGTCAGAAGTGATAGATGCTGGTTCAAGTGTATCTTGGACAGATATGGCATGGGTTTCTAGTCGTCCAACTTTTAAAGAATTGCCTAATAACCTTGGCATAGAGACATTGTATGATACAGGCAATGTTGATATGACAAATAATATTTTCTTGATGCATTTAAATGAATCAAGTGGAACGATTGTAAATGATTCTGGAGTAACTAATGATGGAACATATAATGGAGCTCTTTGGAGTCAGCCGGGACGATTTAATACATCAATTGGTTTTGATGGAGTTGATGACTTTATAAATGTGGGACAAGATTTGAGTACTGTTATTGGTGGAACAGGTAGTGTATCCTTTTGGATGAAGACAACGCAAACAGGAAGTGATACTCCGTGGAATGCACCTGGAATTACTGGTTCAGAACAAGGCGGGACTGGAGATGATGTATTTTGGGGGTATATTACAGCATCTGGTGCTATTGCTGTAGAAGCTGGAAATATTACTGGTGCACGAAGTAACACTCTTATAAATGATGATGTTTGGCATCATGTTGCTCTAACTAGAGATGAAACAACTGGTGAGGTTGAAGTATATGTTGATGGGGTTTTTGAAGATAATGCCATATCTGAAACAGGAGTTAAAACACAATATTTTGATGGCATTGGTCGGATTTACGATGATTCACTAGCGCATGATTATTATCAAGGAGACCTTGATGATGTGGCTTTTTGGAGTCATATAATGAGTCCAACAGAAGTTTATGATCAATATCGTCGTGGAGCAAATCGTTTAAAACTTCAAGTAAGGAGTTGTGACGATAATGTTTGTAGTGGAGAAAGCTACATTGGTCCAGATGGAACTGGAGCAACGTATTATACAGAAGAAATGAATGATACTGTAAATTTACCAGCTGTTACTCTCGCGAGTGTGTCAGATAATCAATATATACAATATAGAGTAGAATTTGAGACTGATAATAGTACAATCAGTCCTGATTTATCATGTGTGACATTTAATAATGGCAATAACCGTACTTGGGATTATAGGAAATGTTTTGATATTGACCATACTACAGCAGGGTCACAAGATGAAGTAGAATATCAAATATATTTAGATACAGATACAGCCACACTTGTAAATGCTAGTAAAATGCAGTCTGGTGGAGAAGATATCCGTTTCTTGGATACAGATGGTAATTTGCTGCCGTATTTTATTGCAGATGACATGAACACAACTTCTACTAGGATATGGTTGCAGATGGACAATATTGATGCAAGTGATACTGAAGAGGTGTGTATGTATTATGGAAATAGTGGAGCAGGTAGTTTATCTTCTCGCAGTGATGTATTTACATATTCTACACAGGAGGATATTTATCATGTAGTAGCAGATACAGCTGAGAGCACAATTACAGAATTTGTGAGTTATACAGATAATAATAATGTGGACATATCTACTTATAATGACACATTAAATCAATATGATGATGATAGTTATCCATCAGGAGGTGGACCAACCTTTACACAAACAACAGGAATAGCTACAACACATCCAATAAATGGTACATATAAAGTCAATGGAGCAGATAATCTTGTTCCAGCATCTTTTGCAAGCGAAAATTTCGTTTATAGAATGGATAGATATACAAATTATTTCTCATTTATTTCTCCGTGGTGTTCAGCTGATGTAGAAGTGCGAAATGAGACTGATACAATTGTTACAAATGGATCATTCACAATTTCTCAAGGAGCAGAACATAATCTTCAAACAGATAATGGTGCTGGTACAGGACTTGCAAATAATGATACTGTGATGATAGAGGTGACAAATGGTTGTCCAATTCTTGCACAGCATCACAGTAATTCAGGAGGAGACAGTTTTGTGATGGCACCAGCAGCGCAAGAATGGTATGGAGTTGGCTCTGGACACTTCGGATTTGCAGCTCTCTATGACAATACAAATGTTACAGTTTATAGAAGTGATAATACAGATGTTAGTTATACATTGAATAGAGGAGAAAATATAGATATAAATGATAGTGGGTCTGAAGGTTCTGAACCGGCTCATAGGGTTGTGGCAGATAATTTAATAGGAGTTTCAGCTCTTGCTGATAGTGATGGTGGTGAAGCTGTAACATTTTTGCCAGTAGGAGAAATGGGATATAAATATTATTTCCCAGAAGATATACAATATATTGCAATTGCAACAAAAGAAAACACAACAACGACTGTTGACTTGTATCATGATGGCACTGCGTGTGGAGTAGGTGTTTCTGACGACACGGCAACGGTAACTTCAAGTGCAACATATCCTGGAAAAGTATACTTTGGTTCAACAACAGATGGGATAAATATTCCAGAAGGAGCATGTATTGTTGCTGATAATCCTGTGTATGTATACGATGAATTTGCAACAGAAAATGATGAGCATAATGCATGGAATGAAACACAAAATCAGCAGTTTATTTATCCAACACCAACATACTCTACTAGTACTGTAGAAAGTGGTTCTTGGAGTATTGATGGTTCAAATTCATGGACTCGTCGTATACCAGTTACAGTGAATAATACAGCGACAACAGCAATTGAGGATTATCAAGTACTAATTGATCTAGGTACTGATGCAAGTTCACTTTTTGGAAATACACAAAGTGATGGAGGAGATATTCGAGTAGCCGGAAGCATAGGGGATGGTACTGATAATATTATATATAGTCTGGAGAGCTATGATGACAGTGGAAATACTGGTGAGATGTGGGTACAAATACCATCAGTTGCGGCAAGTAGTAGTGAGATAATTTATATTTATTATTATCCAGCAACAGTGTCACAACAACAGACTTGTTCTCAAACAGAATTTAATAATGGTACTTATTCTGATACACAGTGGGATGGTACAAATAACTGGGTAGAACTTGATGCGACAGGATTTACAAATGGTACGGGACAATATACATCAGAAATTTTTGACGCAGGTTCAAGCACAATATGGAATAATTTTTCATGGGAATCAAATTATCCAACGTATAAAGAATTGCCAGATAATACAGGAGCTGAAAGTGTATATGGTGCAGGAAATATTGATATGACAGGAAATGTTTTGCTGTTGCATATGAATGAGGCTAGTGGAACTATAGTGGATTCTTCTGGAAGTGGTAATGATGGAACATATAATGGAGCAGGTTATAGTGCTGCTGGACGATTTAATAGTGGAATTGACTTTGATGGGACTGATGATGAGATCACAATTCCTGATGATAATTCTCTGGACTTCACGACTGATGTAACAGCTTCAGTTTGGATTTATATGGATGATGTTTCTGGATGGCAAAGTTTTATACACAAAAATACAGATACAGCATCACATGCAGAGGTTTATTTTGAACAAAATAATGGTATTTTACATAATTACAATACTATTAATACAGGCACAGCAGTTCTCACAACAGGACAGTGGCACCACATCGCATATACAGCAGATGCAACAAATGAAACACTATATGTAGATGGGCAAAATGTTGCGCAGGAGTCACGAGAATTTGGCGGTATGTCAAATAATAACACTATGTACATAGGTGGTTCTGGTGGTGGTGGTGAGCAGGTTGATGGGCGTATGGATGAAATCGCAATGTGGAACAGAGCTCTTTCACCTACAGAAATTAGTGACGTTTATCGCCGTGGTGCAAATCGTTTAGAATTCCAAGTACGTAGCTGTGACGATGTGGTTTGTAGTGGTGAGACATTTGTAGGACCAGATGGAACAAATGCTACATATTATACAGAAGAAACAAATAGTACAGTCGGATTTCCAAGTTCTGCAATAACTAATGTAATTGATAATCAATATTTTCAATATCAAGGAGATTTTAATACTGATGACAATGCAATCAGTCCAGAGCTAACATGTGTAACTATTGATAATGTTGCTTTAGTAACGGGCTTTACGACAACAGGTGATCATTTCTCAATATTTCAAACAACAAACCCGCAAACAAATTATTATATAGTTGATGAACGAGCTGTTGGAGAGACACTCTCTATCATTTCATTTGATGATGGAAATCAAGTAAATGATACAGTAACAACACAAACGGTTGATGAAGGAGAAATTGTGATACTTCCATTTGGAGCCGGAATTTCTGCAGCGGACATGTATTCTGTGACAGGGCCACTTCATATTGGTTTTGATGGAGATGCAACAGATAGCGCGCTACCTATCGCGTATGCTGGTACAGAATTTACATATAGAGTTGATAGGGGCAATGATGTATTTAGTTTCAAGGCACCTTTTGCAGATGCAAGTGTACAAATTCAAGAAAGTTCTGGAGCTGGATGGACGACATTGCAAACAGTTGCAGTGGCAACTGGTTCAGTTGTGACAGTGGCTCAAGATATTATAAATACGCGAGTATTTAAAATTATTTCTGATGAACCAATTTTAGGATTTCATCAAGCAAGTAATAATGATTCAAATATTTTATATCCGACACATCTTGGATTAGAACAAGATTCTGGTGATTATGAAATTTATGGCATTGGTACAGGTGCAATATTGCTTGGAGCGAGTAGTGATGCAAATGTGACACTGTATCGTAGTGATGGCACATCAACAAGTGTTGTGCTTAATGCCGCGAATAATTTTGCGTATACAGAATCAGGAGGAGGTTCACAAGGAACGGCGCTTGGATATCACATTGTATCTGACGCACCAATTGGTGCAACTAGTTATGCTGATTCTGATGGAAGCGAGGTTGTGACATTTTTATCACAAAAAGAATTTAGTCGTGAATATGTAGTTTCAAATCCTACTCAATATATGGCAATAGTGGCCAGAGATGCAAATGTGACATGTCGTGTGTATGATGAAACTGGTACAGAAGTTACAACAGATGCAACGGGAACAATGAATAATATTCCACCACAAACGGGAGGTGCTCAAGCCTTACCTTATCCAAATAATATTCATATAGGTGGAGCTGATACATCTGACGGTGCATATTTTCAAGCTGGATATCACATGACTTGTGATGAGCCAGTGTATACATATTATGAACATCATTTGAATACATCTGTTACAGATGAAACAAGTTGGTTGACGTGGCCACAAGTGAGACAGCGAGCATATATTGAGCCAGTTGTGGAAGATGTGGATGATGTAGATGAACAAGGATTATTTTATGAATCAGGAAAAGACAGCACAACAACTGGTACTGACTTTGAAGCGTACGCTGAATATACTTTTGACACTAGCGCAATGATGTATGGAGAGCATACATACTGGAGAGATATTACATGGGAGGAAATCGTGAATTCTCGCAGTAGTGTAAACGGTGTAGAGCAAGTAACTATAGAAGTAGCAAGTGCTGACCCAGCTCCAACATGTGCTACTGCAGTTTATGGAGCATATACTGCAATCGCACCGACAACATTGTCAACAGTGGATGATACATCACTACCATATGTGACAAACACAACAAACACACAACAAATTATGCTACCAGACAACTTCTCAGATCACAGTTGTGTGAGTATGCGTATATATTTACGTACAGGTGATCAAGCATATGCACCAAAGATTAATAATGTAGAGGTTGGTCATTACATTCCTACGATATTAGGTGATCAATTAAATAACTCTACAGTTTCAATAGTAGGTGCAACAACTGGTACAAGTGAGAGGTATCGTGTAGTAAAAGCTGTGACAACTGACGTAGGATTAGTTGGTTCACAAGTTTTCACAACATACGGAGGTTCATCAGATGAAAGTGTATTCACGCAAGCAGACTTGGACTTGTTTGAAATCCCGACACAGACAACAAACCCACAATTTACATTCCCACCATTCCCAGGAGCAACACCAGTAGATGCAGCAACAAACTCACCATTTGATGCTAACAATGATGTATCAGTGTACTTCACAAACGAAAGAACATCAGGAGCACTGGAAACAATGGACTTCATATTCAACGTAGACATAGGTTCAACAGGAGGACCACAAATATCACGAGACTTCCAGCTGGAAGTTAGCGGATTATAAATAAAATTTGATATAGAGACGCACCTGCCTGCCGGCAAAGGCAGGTTGCAATGCGTCTCTACGAACAAGGTTAAAGGTATTTTTTAAAGATTAGCGTATATCAGACAAACTATTCAACTCTTAATTGAGCTGGGTGGTTTTTTATTTTTCTATGGTGTATAATTGACATATGAATGAAAAAGTTGTGGAGTCGTTTGTTATACAAAAATCGAATATAAATATGCAATATGCGAACAGGACGTGTCCTTTGTTTTTTTCATGGGATATGTTTTTTGAACATACTTTATTTGTAGCTATTTATCTACTTGTTTTTCGTTTATTCTTTACTTTTCTTTTTGCTTTTTTACTTGTGCAACAGTGGCATGTAGAAAAGATGTGGGGATGGTTTCCAATTGTTGCTTTTAATTCTGATGCGGATACATTTACCCAGATGAACTCTTATGCAATTATTGTTACGGGCATCACAGTTTTATGTTTTTTTATTTTTCAGGTATTTGCACATTATCAGTCACAGAGGAAATATAAGATTTACGCGTGGTATATTGGTGTTTTGATGCTCTTAGTGCAATATCTGGTCTTATTATTAATTAATAGTCGATTGCGTTTTTCTATTGATACGGATCTTTGGATGTTTTTTGTGGGATTTATCATTTTAGCAACTGGATTACTTTATGCATGGTTTAAATTTATAAGACAATGGAAGTTTAGAAGATATATAAAAAAATTAAAGAAGAAAAAATTAAAGGCAAAGAATAAAAAGAATTTTAAATAATAATATCATTGTGATTGTAGCAATAGTGAAATGAGAAAGTCTATACTGTATAGTTTTGAGATCTTTCGACTCCACTATCGTTCCGCTCAAGATGACAATAATAACAAATATGCATAATTTGCACGAGTATTTAGACAAAGCAAAAAAAGAAGGTATTGCGATTGGACATTTTAATATTTCAAACTTAGAAGCTCTTTGGGCTATTTATGAAGCCGCACGAGATTTGAAACAACCTGTGATTATAGGAGTGTCAGAAGGGGAGAGAAAATTTGTGGGAGTACGACAAGCAGCTTCGTTAGTGCAGAGTATTCGAAATGAGTTTGATTATCCTATTTTTATGAACGCTGATCATACACATGATGTAGCTGGTACAAAGGCATGTATTGATGCTGGTTTTGATAGTGTGATGATTGATGGGTCAAGTTTTAGTTTTGATGAGAATGTTGCAATGACAAAAGAAGTTGTGGAGTATGCTGAGCATATTGCTCAGGAGGAGAACAGAACGGTATTA
>JAOZNB010000012.1 GCA_029933995.1 Candidatus Moraniibacteriota bacterium
TTTAGTTGTCTTGAGGGTTAAGTTTGAAAACGTTCGGTCAATACTTCAAATGACCGTGCGTTTTGTTGTTTTTTTGGTAATTCATCAAAAGCAATGGATGCAAAGTCTGTTGCTTTTAGAGACATTTTATCCCATGGTAATTTGTCAAATTCGACAACATCACCAATCTTTTGGTAATAAAACCCTATCAGGTCAAACTTTTTTGCCACACTTCTTACGGCAGGAAAGGTACTGACCAAATGTTTTTTTATAAGACAATTATTATCCCAAAGCACATGCCTTGAATATAAAACTTCTGCAAGTTCTTGCGCAAACATCCTGCGTACCTCATCAGATGACTTAGCTTTACGTGCTCCATCAGGACTGTAAAATTTTTGATTTTCAAATTGTATTTGAGAAGATACACTCATCATATAAATGTAAGGATTATATGAAAGCACATTCTCCACAGTACATTTGAGAATATCTCGCAAAAACACAAAGGGTTTTTCACGAAATATTAATCGAATAATTTTGTAGTCTGGTGAGGGCATGAATTCGCTATCTGAACCCCATTCCATATCAGTAAATGAATCATAAAGTACGTGGTTGTGTTCCATTACATTTTCAATGGAACTCCATACACACTTCCAATCTTTTTTGGGAAGTCTAGGAATGTGTACTTGATGGCATTTAAACTGGATGTATGTGCCACCCCTTTTGCCATCATTCAGTACTTGAATTTCTGTTGTAGGGCTTTCGAGAACTTCTGTAAGTGTTAAGGACATGGTAATACCTCCAATAAATGTGATTTATAGGGCTTTGACCCAAATTTAGTTTTTCAAGAACAACATGGAAGTATAACATATAAAACATTAATTGTCAAGATTGACCAGTAGATATTAGGGTGATACCATTATATTTATTAATATTTGTTTTGATATTTGATATATGAGTAAAAGTGAACGATTTTCTAGAGGAAACCTTATTTTTCTTTTTGTTGTAGCCTTTTTAGTTGGAGCAATTATTAAAAATGCAATAGGTAATAATATTCGAATAGGATTTGATGATCCAGACACTATAATAACCGATGGAAAACTGTACGATATTGATGAACTTGAGCAAGAATTATTGAAAAATGGTATTCCTGAAGAAATTCCTAAAATAGAAGAGATTACTGCAGAGGTTAAATAGTGTTTATTTTGATTTAATATTATAAAATATATGTCACATACAGAGAATAAAAAAAATACTGAAAAAGAAAATAATTTAATAAGTGAAGATGAAGTTATTTTAGATGGCACAGAATGTGATAAGTTGCGTAAAAATAATAAAACTTTAATTGCAATTATTATTTTATTAGTTGGAGTAGCGGTGGGATCTTTTTTTGTGGATATTGCTCAATTGTTTTCGGGTAAAGGGTTTTCTGCTAGAGCGTTAGAGGACGCGCAGGTGGTAGAATATGATGGAAATACATGGGTGAGGTATGATGATCCTAAAATTGTGGTAGATGTTTTTGATGCGGATGATTGTGAAGATTGTGTAACTGATGAAGTATTGGTGCGACTTCGTTCACTCATTCCTACACTTGAAGCACATCGCATTGATGTGCGTACTGATGAAGGGCGTCAATATGCAAGTGATAATGATATTAAACATATTCCAGCATTTTTATTTAATGATAACGTTATTGATTCTGATTTTTATCAAGGAGCCGCAGTTCTTTTTAAAGATGCACCTAATAATAAATATTATTTTGAAGCAGCAAATGTAGGTGTGCCAATTGGTGAATATTTAGAAGTACCTGCAATTGATACAGGTATAATTGTCGGAAATGATGAAGTAAAAGTTTCAATTGTAGTATTTACTGACTTTGCATGCACTATGTGCAAAACTGTAGATCCAATTATTGCTAAAATTCAGGAAGAATTTAAAGATGATGTAAAAGTAGTAGTAAAAGTAACACCAGACGTACAACAAAAAAATTCAATGAAACTGGCAATGGCAGTACAGTGTGCAAATGAACAAGAAGTATTTGATAAATACAATGCATTATTATTTACAAATCAAAAAACACTCATAGAAACAGACGATGTAAATGTCACATTGGTTAAATACGCAACAAATTTACAATTAGATACAGAAAAATTTGAAAAGTGTTTAGATGGTACTGAACAAAAAGAAGTAATTGAAGGTAATATAACTGAAGCATCCAGATTTGGTATAACTGGATCACCCACATTATTTATAAATGGACAGCCACATGTAGGAGTAATTACTTATGAAAATTTAAAAACACAAATTGAATCAATTATAAATCCAGAAGAAGTGATTGAGGAATAACATAAAAGAATATTTGAATTGTAGTGGTCAGGCATGCCTGACCACTACTTTTTTGATTGTCAACTTTTAAATGTACTTGTTATACTATTTTTAAGGTAAAAATAGTTATTTAAAAAAAGTGCAAGGAGGATTAATTATGTATATTCAACAATTTTTAGGCAGATTAGATGAAAATAATCCTGGATATTATGAATTAGTACGATATCTTGAAGGGGACAAAGATGATCTTGAAGTTTTTGTCTTTGCAAAAAATGAAGGTGTGCAAGTTGTGCCATTGCCAAATAATGGATGGGCGCCTGTATTTGATGTAAATTTAAAAGTTTGTTTTTTGGTTCCTGCAGGGTTTCATACAGTATTTATAGCTGCTTTATGTGGATATCACATAAAGGATTGTAATTGTACTAGCACAAGTTCAGTTGCAAAATTTTATGCAAATGAGTATATTACACTCAATTATGGGTGGTATATAACGAGTATTACGTCTGCAAGAAGTGGTAAATACTGTGCTGAGATGTCACCAACGTATATTTTAGATACTTTTGATAAAACATATCTCAAATTACTTAAAGATTATCATATTCGAAGAGGGTTAAGATGACGACAAAGACACATCAAACTGACTGGTTACTTGTAAAGGCATTATTGGAGCAACTTAAGGACATGAATGCACAAAAAGATTCTGTTTTGTGGACATTTGCTGGAACTGAGTGTGAAGATTGTTTTGTGTTAACAGGGAAAAAACTTTTGGACAGAATTGTAAGGGAGGTCGGTATAAACAGGCTTATAGGCATTACAGATTATGGTTTTGACGGCATATCTGATTGTCAGGTTCACCAAGGAGATTTTTCAAATTTTGTAGGTGTTTTGGATAATCTTATTAAACAAAGTTTGTCCATATTGAATCATGATGAATGAGGAAATTTGGAGGTAATTAATTAGTTATTTGAATTATAATACGAGTTGAAGATGTGATTATTATAGAATAATTACATCTTTTTAATTTTACAATACTTGCATTTTTTGAGGTTTGGGTTATAATAGTATTTACAAATGTCTGTGAAGCTGCAAACACAGTGGAGGCTCAGAACTATTGCAGTACTGGGCGAGGCTGAGGAAGAAATTTGTTTAATAAAACAAAGATTAGAACCTCTCGGTCATTGAACGTCCGTTATCGTTTAAATAAAGTGAATAATTCATATTGAATTATTAAGTGCGGTGGTACCGCGGTTTTGTTTAAGAAATCGTCCGTTAAGAACAAAAGTTATTTTGTTTTTGATGAACGATTTTTTTTAATTTAATATTTTATTAATAGTAATGTCATTTCGACTGAAGCGATAAAAGAATGGAGAAATCTGTAACTGTAGAGTTTTGAGATATCTCGACTCCACTGCGTTACGCTCGATATGACAATGTAAAATTATGCTTAGAACTCATACATGTGGACAATTGTCTAAAAAGGATATTGGTACAAAAGTAACTTTAACTGGTTGGGTAAACCGTCGTCGTGATCATGGTGGTGTAATATTTATTGATTTGCGAGATAAATATGGACTTACTCAAATTACATTTAATCCTGAGCAAAGTGGTAATGTGCATACTTCTGCGGACAAACTTCGTAGTGAGTGGGTTATTAAGGTTGTGGGTGAAGTTATTGCTCGTCCAGATAATATGATCAATAAAAAATTAGATACTGGTGAGATTGAAATAATTGCTAGTAAACTTGAAGTTCTAAATGAATCAGAAACACCTCCTTTTGAAATTGCTGATGATGAAAAAACTGCTGAAGCGGGAGAACATATAAGATTGAAATATCGTTATTTAGATTTGCGGAGAGAGAAGATTCAGAAACTTCTTGCACAGAAGGATTTATTTATTAGAGATATGCGTACTTTTTTTCAAGAAAGAGACTTTCAGGAGGTGCAGACACCTATTTTAGCGAACTCTTCACCAGAGGGTGCACGTGATTGGTTAATTCCGTCACGATTGTATCCAGGTAAGTTTTATGCGTTGCCACAGGCACCACAACAGTTCAAACAACTTTTGATGGTTGGTGGTGTTGATAAGTATTTTCAAATTGCGCCATGTTTTCGTGATGAAGATCCTCGCATGGATCGTCATTTTGGAGAATTTTATCAACTTGATATGGAGATGAGCTTTGTTGAACAAGAAGATATTTTTGAAATCTTAGAAGAATTATGGATTGAGCTTACTAAGAAACACAGTGATAAAAAAATAATCAATGAGGATTTCTCTAAAATTTCATGGAAAGATGCGATGAATAAATATGGCTCTGATAAACCAGATTTGAGATTTGATTTGGAGATTGTGAATGTGTCAGATATTGTTACTGATTCAAAATTTGGAGTTTTTGCAGGCGCAGTGAAAGATGGTGGAGTTGTGCATGCGTTGAAGATTGATGGTGGAGGAACTACATTTTCTCGTAAAGACATTGATGGACTTACTGATTTAGCATGTACAAAAGGTGCAAAAGGTCTAGCTTACATTATTGTAAAGGAGGATGGTTCACTACAATCTCCAATTGTGAAATTTTTGGGTGATGATGTTTGTGCTGAAATTATAAAAATAGTTGATGCTAAATCTGGTGATATAATTTTCTTTGGGGCAGATAAATGGCGTATTGTATGTGAGAGTTTGGGAGTTGTAAGGAATGAGTGTGGTGAGATGTTAAATCTTAAGGATAATACAAAAGCTGCATATGCATGGATTGTAGATTTTCCAATGTATGATTATTCAGAAATTGAAGAAGGCAAAATTGATTTTTCACATAATCCATTTTCTATGCCTCAAGGTGGTATGGGAGCACTAGAAAATGAAGATCCTTTAGAAATAGTCGCATATCAGTTTGATTTAGTCTTGAATGGTTTTGAAATCTCTAGTGGAGCAATTAGAAATCATGAGCCAAAACTTATGTATAAAGCATTTGAAATAGCTGGATATACAAAAGAGGATGTAGATAGAGAATTTGGACATATGATACAGGCATTTAAATATGGAACTCCACCACACGGAGGAAGTGCGCCTGGAATTGACAGAGCGTTTATGGTACTTAAAGATTGTAATTCTATTCGTGATATTTACGCGTTTCCAAAGGATGGACAGGGACGAGATGTAATGCTTGATTCACCATCAGAAGTATCTCAAAAGCAACTTGATGAGCTTAGCTTGAAGATTGTTGACTGATGCTTGCAAAAATAGAAAAAGCATGATATCATTAAGTTTACTGGTATGTTTACACTTGCATGTGTGTTAAATTACAGTATTATTTTGAATTGAATTAATTATAAAAATATGGCAGTACCAAAACAGAGACAGAACTCTTCAAGACGAGATCGTCGTCGTTCACATAATATTAGCAAGATCAAGGTAGCTGATACACAAAAATGTGTATCTTGTGGAGAACAAAAATTACCACATCGTGTTTGTGATGCATGTGGAATGTACCGTGGTGTACAGTATAAAAAAGTTGTTACAAAAGTAGGTGCGTAATTAAAAAGACGCTATGTGCTTTTGATTTGTAAAATAAAATTTTTTAAAAAATATGGCTAATCGACATCTACAACGTTCAATTGCAATGCAAAGTCTTTTTGAGTGGGATTTTCGTGGTCAAGAGAGTAATCAGATTGAACCAATCATAACACATAATTGTGCAGAATTTGCACCGGGAGCTGATAATTTTTCTTTTGTGAGTGCTCTAGTGAACGGTGCAATCAAAAAATTAGACGAGATAGATCCACTTATTGCAAAGTGTGCGCCAGAATGGCCGTTAGATCAAATTGCTGTTGTTGATAGAAATATACTTAGATTAGGTACATATGAGTTACTTTTTGGTAATTATGATGAAACGCCTCCAAAAGTTGCTATTAATGAAGCAATCGAACTAGCTAAAACATATGGCGGTGAAAGTAGCGCACGGTTTGTTAATGGTGTCTTGGGAACAATTTATAAAGAAATGGGTGAGCCTATGAAAGATGATGATGCTGATAAGGCAAAAACTCGTCGTTCTGATGAAAAAGAAGTAGAGGATAAAAAATAAAAAGTAGAGCAATAATCATATAATTAAAGTATGATCAACGTGTTTTTATAGCAATTTGTGATGCAAACACATTGGTTATTCTTTCTTAAATGAAATGAATATAGAAAGTTTTGCACGAGTGTGTGGCATTGATGTAAAGAATGCTGATTTTTTTATTGAGGCGATGACACATCGTTCGTATTTAAATGAGAACAAAAAACATGGCTATCCACACAACGAACGTCTAGAATTTTTGGGTGATGCTGTATTGGAGTTGGCTGTTACGGAATATTTATTTCACAAATTTAATAATCCAGAAGGTGAAATGACGGCATGGAGAGCTGCACTTGTGAATGGGGAAATGTTAGCACGTGTTGCACGTGAAATTGGTGTTGAAAAATTTCTGATGATGAGCAAGGGAGAGGAAAAAGATACAGGTAAGGCTCGTAGCTATTTACTTGCAAATTCAATTGAAGCAATAATAGGAGCTATTCATCTTGATACTGGCTATGGTGCTGCAAAAGATTTTATTACAACAAATATTATAGTACATATAGATGAGATTTTGGAAAAAAAGTTATATCTTGATGCAAAAAGTTATTTTCAAGAAAAAGCACAAGAACATCATGGTGTTACACCACACTATAAACTTATGTCAGAATCGGGTCCTGATCATGATAGAACATTTACTGTAGGGGTATATTTAAATGATAAAAAAATTGCAGAAGGTTTAGGTAGAAGTAAACAAGAGGCACAACGAGAAGCTGCACGTTTAGGTTTAGAAGTTAAAAAATGGACATAATATTTTTGACAATTATATTAAATAATGACAGAATAATAGAGGATTGATAATGTATCAATCCTCTATTTTAAATGTAGTCTAGTAGTTTTAAAAATAATTTTAACACGAAAGGGAGATTTGAAATGACAAGAAAAACTGTGCATGAAACAGATTTGAGAAATTTAGATTTAGTGCATCGTGGAAAAGTGCGTGATATGTATGCTATTCCAGGACACCCTGATAAACTTTTAGTGGTTGCTACTGATCGCATATCTGCATTTGACGTAGTTATTGATTCTGTTATGGGTAAAGGAAGTGTGTTGACTAATATGACGGTACATTGGTTGAAATTATTGAAAGATGTGGTTCCAAATCACTTTATTACTGCCAATGTGGATGAATATCCTGAAATTTGTAAGCAATATGAAGAGGTATTGTGGGGCAGAAGCATGATTGTTAAAAAGCTTACACCGTTACCCGCTGAATTTATTGTTCGTGGTTATATTTCAGGGTCATTATGGAAGGCTTATCTTAAGGCCATTTCTGGCTCTAATAGCAAAAAGAATGTTCTTGGACACTCTTTGCGGGATGACATGCTTGAATCAGAAAAGTTTGATGAACCTTTATTTACACCTTCAACTAAAGCTGAAGCTGGAAGTCATGATGAAAATATTTCAATTAAACAAATGACTGATATCCTCACACAGTTTTTAATTGAACACAATTTTAGTGACATTAATCCTGATGAATTTGCTGCAAACACTGAGCGTATTGTGTTGCAGCTTTATGAAGAAGCTTCTTCATTTGCACTTGAGCGTGGAATGATTATTGCTGATACAAAATTTGAATTGGCTATAGATGATGAGGGAGTTATTTATCTTATAGATGAAGTTTTGACACCAGACTCATCACGATTTTGGCCACTGGATCAATATGAGGTTGGACATGGTCAACCAAGTTTTGATAAGCAATTTTTGCGGGATTATCTCAATTCAATTGATTGGGATAAAAAAGCACCAGCACCAACAGTACCCTTGAATGTTTTAATACGTACTTCAGATTTGTATGCTATTGCTGAAAGTATGCTCTTGAAAGTATAAAATAATAAAATAGGAGAAATACTTATGTATAATATCAGAGCTGTAAGTGATAAGCGGGGTGATACACTAACGCCAAATGCAGAAGTACTGGCATTGCAAAGAATTCTTAAATTTGGAATTGATTTAGTGCTTGAAGGTAATCTATCTGCATCTACTGATTGGACTGGGGTAGTTACCAATCCTGGACTATTTTACAAAAGTAAATTGTCTTAAACTTTGTTGAAAAAATATAAAACCCGTTTTGATACAGTGATATTAAAACGGTTTTTTCTATTTTTTATTGTGTAATAGGATATCCATATTCTTTCCATGCATTAAATCCGCCTGTAATTGTTTTTGCTCCTGTAAATCCTAAATCATACAATAGCACGCCTGCAGCAAAACTTTGGTCTTCGTCTGTGCCATAAATATAAATATCTTTTGTTAAAGGTATTTTTTTATATTCATGTTCCAACATATTAAAAGGTATATTTATAGCATCAGGAAGATGTTCATTTTCATAGTTTCCTAATCGACGGACATCTAGTATGACAATATCTTTTTTTTGTTTTTCATTTTTTAACGCATTATCTAAGTCACGAGGTTCAACAGATTGTATTTTACTTATATTTTCAAAACTTTTTTCAATATTTAGTGATATTATATTAAAACTCTTATTTAACCATGCGTCAAATCCTCCAGATAAATTATAAATTGTATTTGTATTAGAAAAATCACGATAATGAGCTATCAGTAAATCTTCATTGCCATTATTATTTATCAAAATAATTGTACTATTAACTAAATCTGTATCTAATCTATTTATATGTAAACTTCCTTTTATGTGTCCTTTATCAAATTGTTCTGGTGTTCTTGTATCTACGACAATAAGGTTTTCTTCAATAATTAACTTTTTATATAAATCATCAGGAGTTATCAAGGATATTATAGCTGGATTTTTTTCTTCGATAAATATAGCATCATTTATTTTATTTTCATCATTTTGTATTTGATCAATATTTTGTTTAGATTCCAATGACTGTTTTTGTGTTATATTATAACGAGATAGTGTCCATATAAATAAAAAGATTATAACAAAAATTACAATAATAAAAATATTTTTATCTCTTTGTTTCATAGATTTTTGTGATATAAATTATTTTAATACGGCACCTTCAAATGTATTATGACCATTGAGAAAATCATACACAGGCATAACGGTCTTACATTCTGGTTGAACAGCTTCTATAATAATAGCAGTGTCAAATGTTTTGATGCAGAGTTGATCTCGACCAATAAATACAGTTCCAGGTGTCAGTTGTTTTTGCTCATCAGACAATTCATCTGTAAAGGGGTATATAGCACGCAATTTTATGCGAATAAGTTGATTTTTGGTTTCTTCCCAATAACTAAATATGCCAGGCCACGGATGCAAAGCTCTGTACCTATTATAAATTTCATCAGTTGTTTGAGTCCACTGAATATGACCATCCTCACGATCAATTAATTGACAAAGAGTTGCCTTTGAAGAATCTTGTGAAATAGCTTTAATCTTACCTTGCATCCATTTAGGCATTGTTTGTGCTAAGAGTTCAGCTCCAATTTGTGAAAGGCGTGATAAAAGCTCATCTGCTTTTTCATGTTCTTTGATATTTGTTTTTTCCTGTGCAATAATATCTCCAGTATCTATTCCTGAATCCATTTTCATGATTGTTACACCAGTTTCTTTTAAACCGGCAAGGAGTGCGTTTTGTACAGGAGATGCACCACGTAATTTAGGTAGAAGTGACGCATGAACATTAATTGCAGCAAGTTTAGGTATTTCTAGCATTTCTTTTGGTATAATTTTTCCATAAGATGCTACAATGAGAATATCAATTTTTTTTAATTGCATTTTTTTAATTGTATCAATATTGAGTTTGTGTGGTTGATGTAAATCCACATTGTGTTTTTTTGCAAATTCTCTAACAGGATTATCAGCTAGACTTCTATGAATACTTGATTTTTTGCGTCCAAGTTTTTTATCAGGTTGTGTTGTGATACACATATTTTCAATTCCAGCATGTCGTTTAATTTGTTCAAGTATGGCACCAGCAAAAGATCCTGTACCCATAAACATAATGCGAGTTTTTTTTGGATCAAAGTCTTCTTTTATATTAGTATCTTTTGTAATAGTAGATGTTTTATCGGGATTTACTGCAATGTCAGTAGTAGTATCAATAATATCATCTTTTCTTATATCAATATGAGTCTCTTTGGTTTGATCATCCACATCAATATGTTTTGTTTTGGATACTTTTTTTATTCCTTCAACTTTAACCATATGTTTTATGTAATATTTAATGTTTTTCGTAATTCTTCTTGTTGTTCATATCTATCGGTCATCAGAATTCCATTTATATGATCAATTTCATGTTGACATACAATTGCTAGAAATTCACGAGCTTTTAATATACACGGTTCTCCATCTCGATCAATATATTGAACGGTTACTTTTTTATGTCGTATAATTTGTAATTCTTTACCAGGCACGCTTAGACAACCTTCCGTAAATAAAATCATATCTTCTGATTGATTTGTAATTTTAGGATTAATAAATACAAATTTTTGACCTTCTGCATTAATCGTTATGATTTGTTTTGATTCATTCACTTGAGGTGCAGCAAGACCAACACCTTTTTCTGAGTGCATTGTGTCAAACATTTTATCAATCAATGCCTGTGTTTCTCCACTGGTGATTTCTAATACCGGACATGCTTTTTGAGCAAGTACAGGATCACCAATAAGTGTTATATTTAAATTGCAATTATTTTTCATATGCTTTAACATAATTATATTATGCTTTATTTATAACAAAAGGTCAACGAGATGTGCTATACTTTTATATATAATTATAAATAATATTTTATGAGAGATATTAGTAAGACAAGACGAAGTAAAAAAGTAAGATTAACAGTAATTATAATATTACTTGTTATTGCTGGGATTATTTTTGTAATGTGGGAAAAAGCTCGTATTGGAGCACTAATTGCAATTATTGCGCTTTTGGCTGCTCTTGGTATGGAGGCGACTGAAAATGATTATGATATTGGTAAAATGATAGAAACAAAATCATTTAGTGAATCAAAAATAAAGCGTGATGATAGTGGTAATCTTATACTTGGCGCAATGTGTAACGCTGATGATGATTTTGATTATAATTGTGATGATTTTACTACACAAGAAGAAGCACAAGCAGCATATGAGAAGTGTGCAAAAAATGGAAATGATGTACATGGACTGGATGGTAATAATGATGGTGTAGCATGTCAAAATTTGCCACATAAAAAATAGTTGCAAAAAATATAATTATGATGTAGTTTATAAAGTGTTATTAATAAAGAAAAATTATGCAACAAACTCTATCGCAATTTTTTGCAAAAGTATATGGTTGGACTTTTTTAGGTTTGACAATTTCTGGTGTGACAGCTCTTTGGATCAATTCGATGCCATCTCTACAATTAAAGTTATATACAAACGGTTGGATTATGTTTGGATTAATCATGTTTGAATTATTTTTGGTTATTTGGTTAGTCGCACGTCTTGATAAATTGTCAACTGGCGCTGCTAATGGTTTTTATTTTTTGTATGCTGCATTAAATGGTATAACTCTGTCTGTAATATTTGTAGCATACGATATAGGTACAATTTCGGTAGCATTTTTTACAGCTGCTGCAATGTTTATTGTTATGAGTGTAATAGGAATGTTTACAAAAGTAGATCTCTCAAAAATGGGCGGTATTTTAATGATGGCTCTTTTGGGTATTATACTAGCGATATTTATAAATATGTTCATGCAAAGTTCTACATTTGATTTTATCATATCAATTATTACAGTTATTATATTTACACTACTTACAGCGCATGACACACAAAAATTGAAAAATTATCATGCACAAGCAGGTGACGATAAAGCATCTAATAGCAAGGCGGCTCTTATGGGTGCACTAGCATTATATCTTGATTTTATAAATATGTTCTTGGCATTATTACGCATCTTTGGAAGATAATAATCGTTATTGACCATATAAAAAACAGTAACAGGGGTTTGTTATTGTTTTTTTGTTAGGCTGTATTCACAGGGTCAATGTCAACTGTCCATTTAGTATTTTGTGATATTAAAAAATCATGCAATGGGATTGGAATTTTGTTGCCTTTTATTTTTATAATAATTTGTTTGCGATATTTTGTGCGTACTTTATTTATAAGAGGGTCATGTGGTTCTGATATTATAATATTTGTATCATCTGTACACAAGTTCACAATCTTTTCATAAGTTTCTTCTACAATCTTTTCAACACTTTCTTTTGTTACATCTTGATATAGTAATTTTATAAGTTTTGTATATGGAGGATATGATAATATTTTGCGTAAAGCCAACTCTTCATCATAAAATTCATCAAAATCATATTTACGTGCATATTCTACAGAAGTATCCTCAGGTTGAAACGTTTGCACAATTAATTTGCCAGTACCAGCTCTTAGAGCCATTTGCACAATAAATGAAAAAGCTTTTTCATTTACATTGTATTCAGGTAAGCTTAGTAGGTGATCCATATCAATAATAGCACTCACTGCAATATTACCACTATTCCAGCCCTTGGTGATCATTTGTGTACCTATGACAATATCAATTTTTTTATCATTAAAGTCTTTATATAATTTGTTGTGAGCTCCTGCTTTTCTCATTGTTGAACCGTCAGCAATTGTTATGCGTGCTTTTGGAAATAGTTTATTTAACTCTTTTTGTATTTTTTGAGTTCCTATTCCAATGTGTTCCATGGGTGCCTTGCATTCTGTACATTTTGCATATGTTTTGATTGTGTAATTGCAGTGATTGCATTTATAAATTTTCTCAGTCGTGTTCATAAGTGCTCGAGAACATTCAGGACACTTGGCAACGGTACGACATTTAGAGCAAACTGAAAAAGCACTTGAACCTTGTCTATTTACAAAAAGCAGAGTTTGTTTTTTATCTTTGAGTGCATACCTAATTCTATTCATCAGTTCACGAGAAAGTGGAGATTTGTTTTTATCCCAACGTTCTTTCTTCATGTCGACAACTTCAATTGCAGGTTTTTTGTCTTGAATATATGAGATAAATTTTGTATCAGTTTCTGCGTTGTCCTTGTGATAATAATCAATTACTCGAGGCGTTGCTGATGTTAGAATATGCGGACAAATAAAAATACTAGCTAATTGTGCTGATGATATCCGTGCATCAAATAGGGGATTGTGATCCCATTGTTTGTGGCTCATATCATGTGCTTCATCTACAACTACTAGTTGTAAGTTTTGAAATGGTGCAAATGATGCAATACGTGTACCTATAATAATTTTAATTTTACCAGATTTGATATCACGCCATTTTTTATAAAATTCACCTTTGCCAAGTTTACTATGCATTACAGCAATTTGGTCAGCTGGAAAAAAATGATAAAGAAAGGCTGTAAAATATGGCGTTTGCATTAATTCTGGTAGTAAATACAGTACTTGACCATCAGTTTCTTTAAGTATTTTTTGGACTAATGCAAAAAGAATTGTAAATTTATCAGAAGGATTTGTAATATGTAGGAAATATTTGTCAGTGGAAGTGGAAATGGTATCTATGATTTTAGCTTGTTCTTCATTTGTGATAATATTTTTTTGTTTAATCTTTTTGTGTACGATACTTCCACGCATCTGTACACGCTTTGGTATAAAATGTTTCAAAACCACGCCAATAGGGGACAGATAGTATGATGAAATAAATTCTGCGAGTTTTAGTTGTTCTGTCGTTAAAAAATCTTTTTCTAAAATTCTTGAAATTCTCTTTAGTTGAAAATTACTTTCACGAGGAAAATCTGCCGAACATTTTGTAACAATTCCTTCAACTAGGCGTCGTCCGATAGGTATCTCAACTAGTGTATCTACAGATAACTCAGTTTCATAAATATAAAAAAACGACTGATCACGAGTCAGTGCAATACGAGTTAACGGAGCAACCGATATTAGATATTTAGTAATGTCTTTTTGCATCTATATATTGTAGCATAAATAAAATGAACCTTTAGAGAATTTATCTCTAAAGGTTCATTGTGAACAAACTCAGTAATTTCCGAGCTCTACATGTTCTTCTTCAAAAGTTTTGAAATCACAATCAATACTAGAATCAACTATAATTTCTACTGTGGTGTTAGTTGCCTTTATAATGGTAATATCTTGAAATCGTATAGTTTTTTCATCTGTCTTGGCACCATATATATCTTTTAATTTAATAGCTCCTTCAAGATACAATCGCATGCCTATTAGAGGACTAACACGAACTATTTTGGGATTTTTGTTATTCACCCTATCCCAATAAAGCCCAGCATCAATTTCTTCTGCTGCTGAATCTTGTTGAATGACGTCTTCTTCAAAGCTATCAGTTGTTTCTATGTCAACGCACCACTTACCACCTTTTTTGTAACCTGTAGTATTAAAAAAAGTGACTTTTCTACCTCTTAATATCAGGCCGTCTCTTTCAAATGGTAATTTTGCCATTTTGCATTCTCCTTTTATAGAATTGTTAAATTGCATAATTAAAACTTTTAATAATATGCAAATATACATCAAAAATAGAACTTTGTCAATAATTATTTTTGTAATTATTCAGGTTTCTCCAAAATATACTACAATTGACCAATCAAAGGCATTCTTGATTTTAAAAAATAAGTAACTATTTTTCAAAAATCCTTATTTAAAAGGATTTTTTATAAATTTGTGGGATAAACCTGAATAGTTACTTATTTTTTAAATAAAAAGACTTTTACAAAATTTTTTGTAAAAGTCTTCAGACCATGCTACACAGCACTCATGCGCACAATACGTCTCTTGCCGTGTGTTGTTTGTGTTCCTCCTGCGTGCATTGCAATTTGCATTGCTTCTTTCAGGAGTCTTTTTTTATCTGAATATGCCTTTATCTCTACAACAGTGACATCCTCCATACGGTCAATGGATACTAAAATTGTGTCCGGATTATTTGCTACACACCTCACAAATTCAATTTCATAAGCTTCATCTTCATTATGAAATTTTTGTAGAAATGAACGTACATTAGTATTAACAATATCATTAACTTTCCAACACATTTTATTGGGAAATTGAAAATATAATTTATCCTTGCGTACGGGATAATATCGAAATTGTGAAATTTCCTTTCTTGCCATTTCATTTACACGTGTAAATGCGATTTGAGCAGATTGCGACAAACCTCTATCATCACGGAATTTCCTCTGTCGAAAGCGTACACGTACTTTACGTGCGTTGTAAATGGGTATGCTATTGCCAACGTAACGGTCGTGATATGCAATCAGAGATGACTCGCCAGGATGAGCTATATTACTTGTATCTATGGTTCCAAGGTCATATTTTTCTACAAGTATATCAAATACATCTCTTGCAGTTTCATATGACTCAAAGTGAAATCGTGATTCAAGGTATGAAGTAATCCCAAATCCCATTTTTTGTAATTTCATTTTGCAACGACGATACAAAAATTCTACAAATCCCACTTCCAATCCAGCAACAATAAACACTGCAACAACAAAACTAAATACTGCCAAAATCCATGCTGGAGTACCTGGAAATTTCAAGAGACCTACATACATAATACCAATATATATGGGATCATGTATAAGAATATCTTGAATTAGGCTTTTTGTACCACCTCTAAGAGCTTTTTTTGTGTAATATGATAAAGGATACCTATTTTCAATTGGAGTTATCCGGTATATATCAAAAGCTTCTTTGAAATGTGCAGGGAAAAAGCCAATCTTTTCAACAATTGGACCTACAAGTGCAAAAAGTAGATTTATTTCAATGCCAGCTACTAGTAAATTTGCAGCTGTAGTTTCGCCCATTGCACTAGCAAAATATAGACTCAGAGCCAGTGTTGCACTGAAATTAATAACGAGCGCAATCATTTCATCTCTACCAAATCGTTTAAATACATCCCAAAATGGATTACTCGGTAAAATAATTAATCCATTACCATTATTTAACATTGTAATTTACCTCCTTGTATAATTAAAGAACTTTTAATTTATGATTTCTAGTCAAAATAATTGACTTGTAAGTATACAATTCTTATAAAGAACAGTCAAATACAAAAAAATCTCGGAATCAGTCATTCGACTAATCCCGAGAAATGCAATTTTGTTATTTTTTATAGAAGATTGCTAAACTATAACTTCTTTCGCTACTCCCTCCAAGTGCAGGATTTGTTGAATAGGCTGTTACCTCATATTGCCTATCCGTTATTTTAATTTTTGAATTCTCCTCTAATGCCAGCCAGGCATTAGTCATTGATTGTAAATGCTTGGCATTGGTTTCTTCAAATATTTCTACTTGTTCAAAACTGGATTCTTTATTTATTACAGTCTCCTTGTAAAAGTTGATTTGTTGTCATGATTATTACAATAATCATGATATATTGTAATAGCATACAAATAACTTTCTGTCAAGTGTTGTTTTTTGATGAAAAATAGCGTATTATAAGGACTAATTAGTTATAATGTTATTTCGACTGAAGAGTTAGCGGAATGGAAAAATTTTTAAATTGTAAAGCTTTGAGATATTTCGACTTCGTTAACACTTCGCTCAAGATGACAAAGTCATTTTATGCAAAGAAAGGTATTTATAGGAATTGATTTAGATAAACATGTCAAAAGCATGCTTGTTAAGTCTGTACGAAAATGGCATAATTTGCCAATTAAGTGGCACAAAGAAGAAAGTTTACATATTGCACTTATTCCAATTGGTTGGGTAACTGAAGATGATGTATTTGATATTTCTGATGCACTAGAAAATGCTGTTGATGATATGCGTGTTTTTGCTATTGAATTTGATAAAATTGTAACTATTTCAAAAAATAATTCTAGTAATGCTAAAGATGCTCAGTTAGTCCGATTGGAAGGAGGGGACAATGAAGAATTAAAAATACTTTTGGAAAAAATTGAAAATGAATTGGAATTGCCTGTAGTAAAGAAAAAGCACTTCAAACCGTTTGTTACACTTGGCCGAATGCGTGCAAAGAAGTGGCAAAAATTAGAAGAATATCCTGATATTAATGTTGACTTTCCTGTAATGATGGATGTATTTCATGTTACACTTTTTGAAAGCGTACAAATAGATGATAAATGGCTAATTGAGCCCGTGCGTGTATTTGAATTAAAATAATATATTCATATTAAGGTACAGTATTTAATTTAAAACTTCAAAGACTGTGCTTTCTACAAATAAATGTTGAGTACTTCACAATTATGTATTTTTGATACACGAATAGATAATTTATCCAAAGATAATGTCATTGAACGTATAAATTATTTTTTAGAAAGTGATAGATTTAATCAAGTAACAACTATCAATCCTGAGTTTTTGTTGGAAGCTCGTAAAAATGATAGGTTTCATGATGCTCTCACTGATTCTGATTTAAATGTTGCAGATGGAATTGGTATTAAATTTGCATTTTGGCGATATGGTAGAAATCTCAAATTTCGTTATTCAGGCATTGATTTGATGTGGCATATTTTAGAAATTGCAAATACAAAAAAGCTAAATATTTATCTTGTTGCAAATAAAGATGGTCTTAGCACATGGCAAGGCACACGAGATGCTATTTTAAAAGTATATCCAAAATTAAAAATTGAAGGAATCAATTTAAATATTGTTGATGATGGGGTGTCTCCAATCAATGCAACTATTGTTTTTGTAAATTTTGGTGCTCCATATCAAGATGTACTTATAAATAATATCAAAAATGCACCCCAATCATCTTTACGACTTGGAATTGGTGTAGGTGGTTCATTTGACTACATTACAAGAAATGTGTCCAGAGCACCTAAGTTTATGCGTATTATGGGACTAGAATGGCTCTATCGATTGATCAAACAACCTAATAGACTTAGTCGTATATGGAAAGCTGTTATCATTTTTCCAATCCTTATTTTATTTACAGGCAAAGGTAGACAAAAGTGTAAATAAATGCTATATTTGATGGTATTGATTTTAAATTAAGTATGAGCAAATATGGAGCATTTACAAAAAAATAATCGTATAAATAACATCATTTCACTACCGTTCATTGGTATTTTAATTGTACCTTTTCTATTTTTGGATATATGTGTTGAAATATACCATCGACTTTGTTTTCCATTGTACGGCATTCCTATTGTGGACCGATCAAAGTATCTTATCTTTGATAGATATAAATTAGATTATTTAAATAATATACAAAAAACAAATTGTACATATTGTGCTTATATAAATGGCTTGTTAAAATATATCACAGAGATTGGCGCTCAGACAGAAATATATTGGTGTTCTATTAAACATAGCAAAAAAGATGCAATTTATCCGGAACATCAAAAAGATTTTTTAGAATATGGGGATGCAGCTACTTTTAGTAATAAATATAAACAAAATTTAACTAATTTAAAAAATAAACATGAATAATGAAAAAAAAGTGCGTGTACGCTTTGCTCCATCACCAACTGGAGAATTGCATATTGGGAGTTTGCGAACAGCATTGACAAGTTTTTTGTTTGCCAGAAAAAATAATGGTACATTTATTTTGCGTGCAGAAGACACTGACAGAAAAAGGTTTGTGGAAGGTGCTACAGAGCGTCAATTACGTGATTTGTATTGGGCAGGCTTAACTGTTGATGAAGGTATTGTATTGAAAAATGATCTTTTAACAGAGATTGGTGAATTTGGACCCTACACACAATCACATCGTAAAGAAATTTATGCAAAATATGTACAACAACTTGTAGATGAGGATAAGGCATACCATTGCTTTTGTAGTGCAGAGAGATTACAGGAGATGCGCGAAGTACAGCAAGCGCAAAAAATTGCTCCAAAATATGATAGAAAATGTTTAAATTTATCAAAAGAAGAAATAAAAGAAAAAATTGAGGCAGGTAAAGATTATGTGGTACGTTTTAAAATTCCAGAAGGAAATACAAAATTTACAGATTTAGTATATGGTGATATTGAGGTTGAAAATGAAAATTTGGACGATTTAGTTATTATGAAATCAGATGGGCTTCCAACATATCATCTCGCAGTTGTTGTAGATGATTATTTAATGAAAATTTCTCATATTTTTCGTGGTATGGAATGGATTCCTAGCACGCCAAAACATGTGCTTCTTTACGATGCGTTTGGCTGGAATGATGACATGCCAGAATTTTGTCATATGGCAAATATACTTAATAAAAATAAGAAAAAACTTTCAAAAAGGGAAGGGAGTGTTTCTGTGGCTGATTTTCGTAGTGAGGGCTATCCCAAAGAGGCAATTATTAATTTTATTGCATTGTTGGGTTGGAACCCTAAAACTGAGCAAGAAATTTTTACAATGCAGGAACTTATCAATCAATTTGATACTGCCAAGATGAATAAGGCTGGTGGTGTATTTGATTTGGACCGACTTGCATGGATGAGTAAAGAACATATCAGAAAAATG
>JAOZNB010000081.1 GCA_029933995.1 Candidatus Moraniibacteriota bacterium
TCGCAGGTGTAACCTGCAGGATAGAAGCCACCAGCATCGCTGGTGGTCTTCACTTCTATAAAATTATTTTGTCTGTTGATCAAGTTTGATGCGGATATCTTCTTCTTGTAGGGCTATTATTATTTCTTCTAGATTTCCATTTAGTACGTTTTCGAGTCCACTCCAATTTTGTTTTATGCGGTGGTCGGTGATTCTGTCTTGTGGGAAGTTGTATGTGCGGATTTTTTCACTTCTGTCACCTGTGCCTACTTGGCTACGGCGTTCATCTCCAATTTCTTTTGCGTGTTTATCCTGTTCATTTTGTAATACGCGTGAGCGAAGTACTTTCATGGCTTGTACTTTATTTTTACCTTGGGATTTGCCATCTTGGCATGATACCACTGTGCCTGTGGGTATATGAGTGATACGTACTGCACTCATGGTTGTATTCACACTTTGACCACCAGGCCCGCTTGATGCAAATGTGTCAATTCTTAGGTCTTTTGCCTCAATATTTATATCAACTTCTTCTACTTCAGGCAGAACTGCTACGGTAGCGGTTGATGTGTGGATGCGGCCTTGTTTTTCTGTTTCAGGAACTCTTTGTACACGGTGTACACCTGATTCATATTTCATGTATTTATATACTGGCTGGGTACCACTTGGTGCGTTTATTTCAAAAATAATTTCTTTGTAACCACCAATACCTGTGCTATTGGAGTGTATTATGATAACTTTCCAGCCTTTTAATTCTGCTAGACGTGAATACATGCGAAATAAGTTTGCAGCAAAGAGTGCAGACTCGTCACCACCAGCACCTCCACGAATTTCAACAATAACATTTTTTGTATCACTAGGATCTTTTGGTAATAATAAGACTTCTAATTCTTTTTCTAAAATACTTATTTGAGGTGCAAGTTCAAGATTTTCTTCCATGGCCATTTCTTTTAATTCAGTATCAGTTTCTGTATTGACGATTTCAGCATTATCTTTCATGGTGGCAGTGATTTCTTCGTATTGAGTAATCTTTTCCATTACGGCATTCATTTCAGCCTGTTTTTTAGATAGGGCTATCATTTTTTGAGGATTTTGGGAAATATTTGGGTCATTTAATTCCTCTGAAATATTAGTGTATTCTTTTTTAACTTTATTTATAATGTCTTGCATAAGATATGTATGTAATTACTATGTTGTACTATACGGTAGATTACCGTTGTAGTCAAAGATAAATATTGAGAATTAGCATAAACAAAAACACCTATCTATAAGTAGACAGGTGTTTTATAAAGATTATTGTTATGCAGTAACTTTTTCTTGTTTTTCAATTTTTGCAGCTTTCTTTTGTTCTTTGCTCTTAACATCTTTTCGAGTACCTTTTGTTTTCTTTGTTTTTGCTGCAAGTTTTTTGAAGCGTTCTACACGTCCTGTAGAGTCAACGATTTTCTTCTTGCCAGTATAAACTGGATGACATTGTGAACATGTTTCAATAGTGAGTTTTTCTCTTGTTGCTCCAATTGCAAATTCTGCACCACAAGAACAAGTGGTTTTTGCATCTTTATAATACTTTGGATGTATATCGCTTTTCATGATAAAGTCAAAATAAATTAATATATAACAAACACAGCAAAACTACTGGTTTGTATCACTTAGAACAGATTAGCACAATTTCTTTTAATTGACAAGAGTACGTGAATCCTGTACCATACAATGCATTAATTAATCAAGTATATATTTGTAAGGGTCCATTCCTGTTGATGATGTTTTGGTGTCATTGATAAGGACCGCTATTTGAAAATATATATGTAATATTTAAGGATAAAGTGTTATGAATGATGATAAAAAAGTAACGGAGAAGGAGTTAAATAAAGGAAAAGATGTAAAGGAAATAAAGCAAGTAGGACGGAAGAATATTTTTGATACATATGACTATGATAGTCTAGAATTATCAATGCCAGCTTTATTAAAAGCAGGTGTGCATTTTGGACATCAAAAATCACGTAGAAATCCAAAAATGGATGACTATATTTTTACAACTAGAAATAATATTAATATTATTGATCTTGAAAAAACAGTAAAGCTTACAAAAGAGGCTTTAGATTTTTTGACTTCTATAAAAAAGAGTGGAAAACAAATTTTGTTTGTGGGAACAAAAAAACAAACACGTGATCTTGTTATTGATATTGCTACCTATACGGATAATCCATTCGTAGTAGAGAGATGGTTAGGTGGCACATTGACAAACTTTGGAAATATTAGAAAGAGAACGCGATATATGACACGTTTGAGAAATCAAATTGAAAAAGGTGATATAAAGAAATATACAAAGTTTGAACAAATGAAAAAAATGGATGAAGTGGAAAAATTGGAAAGACGTATGGGTGGGATTGCAGAGATGGGGTCAAATCCGGGTGTTATATTTGTAACAGATGTTGAAGCTGATAAATTAGCAATTCGTGAAGCAAATATTGTAGGTGTTCCAGTAGTTGCCCTTGTGGATACAAATGTTAATCCAGAAGGCGTAACATATCCGATTCCTGCAAATGATGATGCAATTTCATCACTTACAGTTATGTTGGCACATATTGCTAAAGAGTTGAAATAATTTGAAAAATTTCAAAATAATAAAAATATAATTTTAAAGTTTAGATATTATGAGTACACTAGAACAAATAAAAAAATTACGAGAACAAACAGGTGCAGGAATTATTGAAGTAAAAAAAGCACTTGATGAGGCTAAGGGTGATGAAGATAAGGCAATTGAGCTTTTGCGTAAAAGCGGACAAGCTAAAGCGTCAAAAAAAGCTGATCGTAATGCCAGTGAAGGTATAATAGGTACATATGTGCACTCAAATCAAAAGATTGGTGCAATGGTAAAAATTCTTTGTGAAACAGATTTTGTTGCTATGAATGAAGATTTTCAAGTATTTGCTCAGGATATTGCAATGCATATTACAGCTACTGATCCACAATGTATAAGTCCAGAGGACGTAGATGCAGAATTTGTTGCTGCTGAGAGAGAAATTTGGATAGAACAACTGAAAAATGAAGGAAAGCCAGAAGATATTATGGAAAAAATTATGGAAGGGAAAGAAAAGAAGCTACGTGCGGAATCAGCATTGTTGTCACAGCCCTTTGTAAAAAATCCTGATCAGACCGTAGAAGATCTTATGAATGAACTTATTGTAAAGATTGGGGAAAAAATTGAAATTGGTGAATTTGCACGATTCTCATTCTAGCGGTATGATAGAAGTATAAGTAGTAGCGAGTATTTGTTTTAACTGATATGGTTTATTTGATTGTGCCACCTATTATCATTATCTTAGCGATTGCAATTTTAATTGTATTTCTTACACGTGTTTTGTCGTCAAAAAAAAGGGATAGTAGTAAGGGTCATGTGGTATTGAAAAATGTAGAGGAAGTTGATATTAGGAAAAAAATTAAAAAAGGAAAGCGATTTTTGCGGAAAAAAAGTGATACAGCTACCAAAAAAATTAAAAGAACATTAAAGTCAAAGAAAAAATCAGATTCAGTAGATGCTAATAATAATGGAAAAGTAATGATACCAGGGATTGTAAGGGGTGGTGGTGTTGATAAGGTTGTAACATTGCGCAAAAAGAGCATGGTTAGTGATAGAATTGCAGATGGTGAGGGTAGAGATGTTGTTGAGGTTGATATGATGAAAGGAATAGAGAAAGAACCTCAAAATAGCAAAAAGTATGAATCTCTAGCAGATTATTATATGGAGCATGAAAAGTTTGAAGATGCAAGAGAGTGTTATAAATATGTTTTAAGGTTAGATCCTAGACATAAGCGTGCACAAGTTGCAATGAAAAATCTTGATAGAGTTTTATAGGGAGTAGTATTGCATTTTTTATTTCATCAGTATATACTGATGAAGTATGCCACTTTAGCTCAGTTGGTAGAGCATCGGTTTTGTAAACCGCAGGTCGTCAGTTCGAATCTGACAAGTGGCTCATTAAAATTACAGATAATATAAACATAAGTCATTGGGTCGGTGGCAGAGTGGTCAAATGCACCTGACTGTAAATCAGGCAACTTCGGTTTACGGGGGTTCAAATCCCTCCCGGCCCACACGAAAGATAGAAAAGTAGCCGAGGATTAATCCTTGGCTTTCTTTTTTGCCAATGTAGCTCAGTTGGTAGTAGCGCATCCATGGTAAGGATGAGGTCAGCAGTTCGATTCTGCTCATTGGCTCAAATAAATATAGCCTTGATATGTATGGATAGTATGTTATAATTTGTAGAGTATAAAAATTGCATAAGCGGGCATTGCCCGCCGAAGCCTTTGTGAAAGCGGGATTGGTTAAGTGGTATAACGTGGGTCTCCAAAACCTGAGTCGGGAGTTCGATTCTCTCATCCCGTGCAAATAATATTTGCGGAACAGTTTATAAGAAAATAAAAAAGATGACTGAATTTATCAGTCATCTTTTTGAATATATATAAATATTTAGTCTTTTACTTTAAGCCGATATTTCATGCCAGGTTGAGCTTCAGAAAGAGTAATCCATCCTTTAGCATCTGTCATAACTTCTGCAATTTTTGTTTTTACACCATATGGATAAGCATATACATTTACCTGAGTTGGTTCTTTTATCTTTTTGCCATTGTCTTTACGCATGCGAGCTTTGACTATAAATGGTTTTGTGGGGTCATAGGGGTCACCTGATTTCAATTTAAATTTGTATTTGCCTGGTAATACACTTTTCATTTCGAGTATGCCATTTGTAAGTCCAGATGTATCTACATCCAATCTATCATAAGATGACTGGAACCAATCACTATCATCTATTTTAACTTTTGTTTTAATTCGTGCGACATTATCCTTTTTACTTACTTTCCCATCGCCTTTTACTTTAAGTTCATATTCTAATCCTGGCGCAATGCCTTCAAGGTCAAGGTATCCACTTTTATCTGTTTTAAATGTATTTATAAATATTTTTGTGTTGCCAATATAAATATAAGCGTCTACATCAGTTTTTTCTTTAATATTTTTTCCATCCTCATCTTTCATCTTGAGCTCAAGGCCAAGTGTTTGCCCTAATTTTACATCGTCATCATCAATTTCAAATACATATTTTCCTGGTATTATTCCTTTTAATCGGAGGGAACTATCATCATCTGTTTTACCTTTATAAGCTGTGAACCATTCACCACCCTGTTTTGCTTTTACTGTGACATAAATATCATCAATATTTGTACCAGACACTGCAAAAGTTGCAAGTGGCGCAAATGTCAATGAAAAAGCTAGTGCTCCAAGAAGAGTTTTTTTCATAGATTTATTATTTATTTTTATTATGTTTATATTATAGCATGATTTTATAAAAATGTTTAAAGCATATTCAAATTTGATAATAAGTCGGAGATAATTAAATAAAAGAGAGTTCTTACATCCGTTAAGTGCGTTGTGGATAGTAGTATTTTGAGTTGATTAAATTTCTACGTAAAAATATAAATTTTATGGCATATGTTCTAGATAATTTTGATAATTAATGCGATAAATTTGAATAAGTTTTTATTTTTATAAAAATCCTTAAAATTTATAACAATGTGCATAAAAAGTTATGATATTGTGTGATAGTTGATTGAATAAAATTTAATTATAACATGATTTTTTAGTATGAAAGCTTTGTTTAGAACCGCGAAGTGAAAAACCTCCAAAAACCTTTCATAATTACGTTTTTGT
>JAOZNB010000082.1 GCA_029933995.1 Candidatus Moraniibacteriota bacterium
TGTCTAGTTTTACGAAGAATATTTTTTCATTTCTAACTCCCATTGTTGAAGTGTTGTTTGTGTATTTATCAAATGATATTGATAAATTATTTATGTTAAAGTGCTTTAAAGTATGATAAGCTAAAAAATAGTTAAAAGTCAAGTGCTGATTTCATGACTTGTCATTCCTGCGAAGGCAGGAATCTAGGGCAAGTGCAGAAGATGATGATATTGCAAGTGTAGTTTTATACATCATTTAATGACGGTTTGATGTACTATAGAGTAATTGAAAAATGTCCTAGATACCTGCCTTCGCAGGTATGACAGTGTTAATAATGGGCACTAAGTTAAATATAAATAATTATGTTATGGAAAAGATTTATTGTGTATATATCTTAGCAAGTAAGAAAAACGGTACATTATATATTGGCGTAACTAGTAATTTACAAAAGCGTGTTTGGGAACATAAAAATAAATTAGTTGATGGATTTACGAAGAAATATGATGTGGATAAGTTAGTATATTTTGATCAAACAATAGATGTGCAAAGTGCATTAATGCGAGAAAAACAATTGAAAAAATGGAAAAGATCTTGGAAAATTAGATTGATTGAGGAAAATAATTCTGATTGGCACGATTTGTACGATGGTTTGTAGTATTTCAACTCCCCTTTTTTACAGAAATGGCATTGTGATGATGAATAGTCGTTTAGTAGATGATATAATATTAGTAGTATACGGCATGTAATGTTTTCTAAATTAATTTAAATATAAAATCTATGAAGTATATACATACGGAGACAAATATTCCAGAAGAAAATGAATACCCAAAGATTGTGCGAGATAAGATTCCTGCAATCATAAAAAAGTGTGATGGAATCGATGTGGATATAAAACATGTTAAGGGATCACAGGAACATATGACATATTTACGTAGTAAAGTTGTTGAGGAGGCGAGTGAATTGCGTGAGGCTCATGACAAAGAACATCTTGTGGAAGAAATTGCAGATGTGCTGGAGGTTATTGATGCAATATGTGAAATTGATCAAATTGATAAAGGAGATGTCTTGCGTGTACAAGATGAGAAGCGACAAAAGCGTGGTGGATTTTTGGGTGGCTTGATTATGAATAAAAAAGTATAAATTATCTAAATATGAAAAGTATGGATATTAAATCTGTCATTGGTGATCATGAATTTTTTTTGGATCAAGTTTTTGATAATTTGAAGAATGTTGGTATATCTTTGGACGGTTTTGTCGAGTTGGATCATGTTGCATATCGGACAGAAAGTATAGAAAAATATGAGGAAATTAAAAAAGAACTATTATCATTTCTCAAACCATACGATGAAGTGAAATTTGTTGGTAGAAGTATATTAGTTGGTCGGCTTGAGCGACCATTGACTTATCAAGGGTTTCAAATTGAAGGTATCGAGGTTTTAGCGCCAAAAGAAAGTAATTCATATAAAAATGGATTGGAGCATGCAGAATTTGTAATAAATGGTACATTGGAGGATTTTCGTAAAAAGTATGATAATATTTTTTGATTTACATGCTTATGACAGAGATGTAAATCCAGAATTATGTATCAACTTTGATAATTGTGCTGTAAAATTTCATGAAATAAGTTTGTTGGATGTGCGAGAGATATAATTTTGTAAATCTGTGTTATAATAAATGGTAATGGAAACACAAATACAAAATACAATTAAATCTCGTGATAAGAAAAAACGTGGTGTACGTACTTTTGATTTAATTTTGGCATTACTGGTTACAGCTTTTGGTGCTTTGTTTTTTTTGTGTATTACGAGATCTATCGGAGGTGTTTCTTTGGTAAATCCATGGGCATCAGCGATGTTTTGTGCAGTTGTTTTTGAGACATTGTTGATTTTATTTGCCATTACAGTAGGTGTTAAAAAAATTATTGCACCAATTGTTATTATTGCATTTTTGCCAAGTATTATATTTTTGCCAATAGTATGGCATATGCTCATAGTGCTTGTGGCAGTGTTAATTGCAATTAGGGGTCTCTATATGATGAGACATACGTTATTTAATGCTTTAAAAATTGACATTGGTACGATTGTTAGGAGTGGTATTGCATATGTGAGTTTTGCTTTAATTATTGTTATTACGAGTCAGTATTATTTTTTTGTAAAGCAGAACACAGAAGTTTTGTTTGATGCTGGAAATTATGTTAAAACATCAAATTTGTTGATTGATTATATGTTAAAATCTGGAAATGTTGAAAATATATCAATCAATACCATGACAGTTGATGACTTCTTAAAATTTATAGTTGAAAAGGTGTATGAACAGGAACAAGTGCAAGGTCCGCAAATAAGTGAAGAAGATGAAGGTATGGTTGTTAGGTGGGCGAGTCAAGTAGGTGTTAATATAGAAAAAATAGAAGATGCAGTAGAAAATCAGGCATCAGAACAAATGTTGGTAAATATCTCTGAAATGACAGGTAAAGATATTGCTGGTGATGAATTAATAACTGATGTTTTTGCAGAGATTATATCAACACAGATAAATAATATTATAGAGAGAAATGAATTTTTAAGAAAAAATAAAGTGAATATATTTACGTTTGGTTTTTTTCTTATCATTTTTTCACTCGCGTCTATTGTGCGAATTATTACTGGTTGGTGCACGCGATTTGTATTTATGCTTCTTCGAGAGTCTAAAATTGTTCGTGTAAAAAAAACAAAGCGTGATGCAGAAGTAATAGCTTTTTGATTTTGATATTACTAAATCAAGACAAAGGTTTTTTCAATTCCTTTGTCTTTTGCTGTATGGTGCGGTATGATAGAGGTGTTATTTATTATTTTTTTAATTATGAAAACATTTTTTGTAGTATTAACTGGTATCGTTGCTTTTTTATATCTTATGAATCCAACAGCTGGTTTTTTGGAGTTTATACCCGATAATTTACCAGTTGTGGGTAATTTGGATGAAGCAGGCGCAACAGCATTAATTATTGCATCTTTAGGATATTTTGGTATTGATTTTGCACATTTATTCAAGAATAAAAAAGATGATGAAATTAAAAAAAATATAAAAGATGCAGAATTTGAAGAGAAATAATAGATTTTAATTTTGGAAGATAATAGTTAAAAAAGATATAATTGTATGAGTGATTTTGAAGATCAATATAAAATGTTAAATACGGCACAAAAAAAAGCGGTTGATACAATTGAAGGTCCTGTAATTGTTATAGCAGGCCCTGGTACAGGAAAGACACAAATACTTACACTTCGTATTGCAAATATTTTAAAAGAAGCTGGTGCTGGCATTGATCCAGAAAATATACTATCTTTGACATTTACAAATGCTGGTGTTGTAGCAATGCGAGAGCGTTTGGCAACTTTCGTAGGTGCTGAGGTGGCTTATCGTACAAATATCTATACATTTCATAGTTTTTGTGAAGAACAAATTTCTAGATATCCTGATTATTTTCCATCAATTGTATTTTCACGTGCAGCGACGGATGTTGAAAAAATTCATATTGTTGAAAAGATATTAAAAGATAATGAATTTACTATTCTCAAAACATTTGGAAGCGATTTTCACTACATTAAAGATATTTTATACGCAATTGATAATTTAAAACGAGAAAGTATTACACCAGAAAATTTTATAGATAGAATTAAAATGCAAGAAAAGGGAATCTTGGCAGATGCTGATTCATATTATAAGCGAGTGACAAAGACAAATAAAAAAGGTGACTTGAAACTAGGTGTTCTAAAACCAATAGAAAAAAATAAGGAATTGCAAGTGGTGTATGGATTATATCAAGAGCAGTTAGAAGAACAAAAACTTTATGATTTCACAGATATGATCATGCAGTTTGTTGTCACTGCAGAGGCAGATGAAGAGTTTTCTGCAGTATTGCGAGAACAATATCAGTATATTTTAGTTGATGAGCATCAAGACACAAATGATGGACAAAATAGGATTATTGAAGTATTAACATCAGCAGAACATTTGGGTGATAGTCCAAATTTGTTTACTGTGGGCGATGATAAGCAGGCAATTTATCGTTTTCAAGGTGCGAGTGTGGAGAACTTTTTACATTTTGAAAATAAATTTTCCAGTGCAGTGATTATTAACTTAAAAGATAATTATCGTAGTGCACAGGGCATATTAAATGAAGCACATACTTTAATTGCAAGTGGTGAGAGTGATAAAAAACACACTGAACTTGTAGCTTTTAAAAAAGATGAGGCTGATATTTCCGTGCGTCATTTCAAAACATATCGTGATGAATTAGTGCATATGGCTGGTGATATTGAAACAAAAATCAAAAATGGTATAGGAGCAAGTGATATAGCAGTATTTTATAGAGAACATAATAATTTAGATTTTATAAAAGAAGTTTTTGAAAAGAAAGAGATATCATTTGTCGTAGCATCAAAGCAAGACATATTGAATGATGTAGAAATACGTAAATTAATTTTATTATTACGTTTGGCTAATGACCCTACGGATAGTTCAGTTTTGGCAAAAGTGTTATTAATTGATTTTATGCCTGTTGGAATATCAGATGCATTAAAGATTTTGGATGAATATAAGTTATGTTCTAGGACTATGTCACTATTTCAGTTATTGCAAGATGATGAAAGAGTGCAAGTGTGTGGAGTGGTAGATGTGGATAGTGTAAAAGAATTGGCAAAGTTTATTGAAGAACAAAAAGTAGAATCTCAGAATATGAACTTTTTGGAATTTTTTGAACAACTTGTGCGTTCTAGTGGATTTTTGGAACATGTATTATCTCGGAGTGAACATAGGATATTATTAAAGAGGTTAGAGAGATTATTTGATGAGGTGCGTGAAAATGTTGTTGATAAACAGGGCTATGAACTTTCTGATTTTATCAAGCATCTTGATACATTCGAATCGTATAGATTGTCTATGAATGTAGTACGTAATTCTGATATTGATGGTGTAAATCTTATGACAGCTCATGGTTCAAAAGGATTGGAATTTGAACATGTTTATGTAACGAATGTGGTAAACGGGTTGTGGGGAGGAAAAAGAAAAAGTCAAAAATTTAAGTTACCACTCAATGTTGTGTCTGGTGATATGGAGGATGAGCGACGGTTGTTTTATGTTGCAATTACACGTGCAAAACAATCATTGGTAATTTCGTATGCAGATTATGATGTCACAGGTCGTGAAAAATTACCATCACTTTTTATTTCTGACTTAAATGCAAATTGTGTTGATATAGAACAGGATGTGGATATGACTACAAATGTATTTTTTGCACCACGACTGAAAAATATTTCATCACTTGTCTCACTTGAATATATTAAAGAGAAGTTTTTAACAACAAAACTATCCGCAACAGCTCTAAATAATTATTATGATGCACCAATTTTGTATTTTTTTCGTAATTTAGTACGTTTGCCAAGTGTGCAAAATAAAACAATGCTTTATGGTAGTGTGTTGCACGCAACACTTGAAAAATTCTTTGCACAGTCGAGTGAACAACAAACATTATTAGGAAAGGATGTGTTAATGGAGGCATTTAATGCAGCACTTCAAACAATGCAAGTACCAGCAGAATATTATGATTCAATTCAAAGACGTGGAGACGAG
>JAOZNB010000083.1 GCA_029933995.1 Candidatus Moraniibacteriota bacterium
GGCGGAGGGGTTAGATGATACATTATAACACCTCCCCACCTCACACTTTTCTTATCACATCAATGAAATTATAGTAAAATAAAATATGATAAAAAAATAGACTATATAGAAATCTTTTATTTAAACAATGCCCCAAACAAAAAATCTTGCCTTATGCAAGATTTTTTGTAATAAATTTGGGCGACTAGAGGGAATCGAACCCTCATCCTCGGTACCACAAACCGATGTTCTAACCGCTGAACTATAGTCGCCACGTAAAACTGGTACTAAAATAGTATAACAGAATATTTCAATAAATCAAGTCTCATTTTGTAATTTCACAATTGCACGCGCTTCTTCTACAATTTGTTCTAATTTATGTCCATGTACACCAGCATGTTTCAAAACATCTATTTTCATTTCAACTTCGCGACATAATACCAGACCATGCGTCAAAATATAATCTTTCTGTCTTTTGGATAATTTTGTTATAGCAGTTACTGGGTGCAAGCCTGTTTTATCTATCAGCTCTGCTAAACTTCTACCACGCGGATGTCTCCAACTCATGAGTTCAATTCCTGCACATTTTGCATATTTAACTGCTTGTGATGTGAATTGTGTATTTGTAACAATCCATAATTTATGCAAATGTCCCCCGCGACCTTCATGAGTATTTTCCCATTTTGCCAAAATATCATCAAAACGTGCTTTCATGTATAACACTGTCTGCACATCACTTTTATACCCTAGGTGATTATGAAACTTGCATTCAAATATAAAATGCCTCTCATCTTTATAAGCCATTACATCTATCTCATGTGTAATACACTGACCACGTAAAGTCCTATTTGTGCTTGTCTTATATCCACGAGCATCAAGTAACCTTGCAACAAATTGTTCAAAAGGATAACCACTCGGACCAAGTGCACGCAAAGCCCTCTTTAAATTATATCTTGCAGCTGTTGGTGCATTCTTTTTCTTTAATTTTTGATAAGCTGTTCTATGAACTTTAACTGTAGTATCCATACCTTGCTCTAGTGCTATTTCATTTGCAATTTTTTTTGCCTTTCTTGTATCAATACCTGCACGCTCAAGAGATAACTGTAATTTTTTTACAGAAAATTCTTCTTTTTTCCCTGTTGTTTTTAATATTTGTTTTTTACTCATTTTCTTTTTTTATACAAGTATCAATAATTGCACAAGCACCTTTTGCTGTATCAACTAAGTGAAAGAGTTCCATATCCTCTTCTTTTATTGCTCTATTTTTACCCCATACTACTCCTCGTATCCAATCAATGAGAGGTGACCAATACTCTTTATTAACTAATATTATCGGAATAGGTTTAGTCTTTTTTGTTTGAACAAGTGTAAGCATTTCAAATAATTCATCAAGCGTTCCAAATCCACCTGGAAAAAAAATATAAACTTGTGATGCAAATGAAAGTATAACTTTTCTAGAAAAGAAAAAATCAAATGATTCTGAATCTGTTATAAATTCATTTTTACGTTCTGTTACACCATGGTGTGGCAAATTAATATTGATTCCTATGCTTCTACCTCCTGCTTCTTTTGCACCCTTATTTGCAGCTTCCATAATCCCAGGACCACCCCCAGTAAATACTGCAAAATCTTTTTTTGCAAGTTTAAATGCAAGTTTTTCTGCTTGTTGATAAACTTCACTATTAAATCCCATTCTAGCACTTCCAAAAATACTAGCAGCCTTATCAAATCGTGATAAAAAGTCATGTCCCTTCACAAATTCTGATTGAATTTTTAATATTCGCCATGATAATCCACTAGTATAATCTTCTGATTCTGTTATTTCAGGTGTCAAAAATTCCTTTTCACGGTTTAGAGACACATCTACCGTTTTACCTGCTACAGTTATTGATAATTGTCTATTTTTATCTGTCATATTTTTCTTTTTTATTATTTAATTTATATACTTCATCTACAATAGCACTATAATTAATTTTGACATATTGTAATAATTCTTCTGGTGTGCCACTGCGAGGCATTTTACGTACTGCCAAATGTGAAATCACTGGACAAATATCTATAAGTGCACTCTCTACAGATTCCCCAATTCCACCTTCCACATAATGATCCTCTACAACAATAATTTGCTCAATATTTCCAATTGATTCCAATAGTATTTCTGTATCAATTGGTTTTATAGAATACAAATCAATCACTCTAATATTAATATCTTTCATTTGTAAAATTTCATATGCCTTTAATGCTTCATGTACTGTAATACCTGCTGCTATAACTACTGCAACATCTTTTTTACTACTACGCAATACCTTTGACCCACCTATAACAAATTTTTCATCATCATTATATAGTGTAATTGTTTTTTCACGTGTTGTCCTTATATATGAAATATCACTAGCACCACTTACCAATTTCAATAATTTACTAGCAGATACCACATCTGATGGATACAACACTGCGCTACCAAATATTGCACGGAACATTGATATATCAGCCAATCCCATCTGTGACCCACCATCTTCTCCAATAGACACACCAGCATGTGACCCTACAAATGTAATATTTGATTCACTGAGTCCTGCCATACGAATTTGATCATGTGCCCGCGTCATAAATGCAGCAAATGTTGACACAAAAGGTTTGTATCCTCTACGAGATAGTCCAACCGCCACACTTACCATATTTTGCTCTGCAATAAACATTTCAAAAAATCTCTCTGGATAAAAATCCTTCACAGCCTCTGAACGTGTTGAATTACTTACTTCTGCATCAAGCACTACTATTTTTTCATCATCTTGCATCATTTCAACCAAAGTGTTTCCATACGCATCACGTGTTGCATATTCACCATTATCATTCCCTTGTATAGATGCGATTAATCGCGTCTCTACGATATCTTTCTCACTATGCATCTCCACATTTGTTCCTGGTTTAGAAATTTCCCCTCGCACATCAAAATCAATATCTCCCAATTCTATCGTAGCTTCCAAAAACTCCTGCTTTGACAAAGTTTTACCGTGCCAACTATATTTATCTTCCAAAAATGAAATGCCCTTACCTTTATAGGTTTTGGCAATTACCATGAGAGGTTTTTTATGTGAACCAATCATATCAGTATACACACGCATCAACTCATCAACATTATGCCCATCCACTACAACCGTCCGCCAACCAAATGCCCGAGCACGCTCGGCATATTTAGCAACATCATGTCCCAGCATCGTCTCACCACGCTGACCCAATCTATTCACATCCACCACAGCAACTAAATTACCCAACTCATAATAACTAGCAAGATTCATCGCCTCCCACACCTGCCCCTCCGCCATCTCACTGTCCCCCAAAAGCACATAAGTCCGAGCATTTGTTTTGTCTAATTTTTTTTGTGCCATGGCCATTCCCACACCCACAGAAAGTCCTTGACCTAACGATCCTGTCGCTGCCTCAGTAAATGGAAATCGCATTGTAGGATGTCCTTCCAAGTTACTATCAAATTTACGAAAAATATTTAAATCTGCAACAGGTATAGCGCCAGCTCCAGCCCAAAGAGAATAAAAAAGAGGTGATGCATGACCCTTAGAAAAAATAAGTCTATCATTATTTGCATTATCAACCTCTTTAACATCAAACCGAAAAACACCTGAATACATAAGGGTACTCATAAGTTCCACAGCACTAAGTGACGAAGTCGGATGACCAGAACCAGCAATCGTAGTCATATCCAAAATCCAATATCTAAGTAATTTATTTAATTTTTCTAATTCTTTTATTTGTATTTGTTTTGTTGACATATCATATATTACATGGTAATATACCATGTTGTTATTTTACATATACATAGTACCACAAATTTTAATTTGGAGGAAAGAATGAACATACAAACTAATAGCTCACGTACATTTACGACATCCACAAAAGTTAGTACTTGCATTGGACTCTTTTTTGCTGTCATATTTGGAGATTCCATTGTTAAAGAATTATGTCATATTACTTTAACATCTGAAATTCAATATGGCGTATCAATATTTACCACCTATACAAATATTGTTCACTGTGCCTTTCTATTTATCATGCTCAGAATTTTTAAAATTATATAACAATAATAGAATGGTAACATTAGAGGATGCACAATGATCAATGAAATGAACGAATCAATAAAACGTAGATTATTACGAGGTCTTATCTGCATAAAAATTGTAAAGATGATAATTATCATTACAATGAGTGCATCAATTTTGCTCCTACTTAATAAGTATTATCTTCCTGAAATAAACATAGCATACAGTGCTCAATTACAATGGACTGTACTTTGTATCCTGTTTGGAGCCGTGATTATGCATTGTATTCACATAATAAAATTGTAGATCAAAAAGTGATTTAGTCATAAAATGACTAAATCACTTTTTTTATTTTTCTTATTGACACATAAGATTTTATTGTATAAAATATAATATCGTACTTTTACATATGCATAATATAAATTCTAATTTTGGAGGAATGAATAATGGCTGGAGAATTAGTAAGTGATGTAGCTAAAGAGAAAAATGTTAAGATATGGGTCATGAATTTTAATGACGGCACTTGTGCAACGATTGCTGTATTCTCTCAAGTTGGCACACTATCAGAGACAGATGGTTGGCTTGTAGAAAATGGAATAGTCACAAACAAATATCTAGACCTTGACCATCCTGATTTTTCGTATGAGCAACATTTTAACAAAAAACCAATTGGCATATTGCAAGATGTGACCAATGATTACCGTGAGCTGAAATCATGAGTGAAAATAAAATAACCTATATACTCAATGGAACAGTCACTTCTGATTCAATAGTTTGGAAGTTACTTTTCAACGATACTACCGCAACAAAGCTACTCTGGGTCAATCTATTTGGCTCTATTGGTGTATTTTTTTTCTTTTGGATATTTCTTTCACAAATTGCAGACATAATTTATCATGCAAATGCACTCAAATTTGCTGCAGTAATAGCTGTATCATATTTTGTTGGTGGTGCAATAATTATGATGTCCGTAAGTTTTCTGTTTAGAAAAATTATTTTTGACACTGAGAGACTGCTCACAGGAGAATTAGAATGAAACAACATAAACACATTGTCAAAAAAATAGATGCACTAGATATTGTGGAATATATTACAGTTGGATTATTTTTTACTTTCTCACTTTTTATGGGTATAAAAGCATTAAGTGCTAACACAATTAATGTACTAACTTTTACAATTTGTGCCATCATAGGTGGTGCTACATTTACTGGTTATGTAATACTTCGTAAACGAATCTACAATAACAATAAACCTTATCTATTCAAATGATGAATTTGTCACAATTCACAAAATATGAAGTAACTAATTATAATAATTAGTTACTTCTTTTTTATTTATACGAAAAATATAAAAAGTCTAATTTGGGGTCGATACTAAATTTTCTTTTAAGTCTTAATTATGAAAAATATTTTAAGAGTTATCATTCCGTGAA
>JAOZNB010000084.1 GCA_029933995.1 Candidatus Moraniibacteriota bacterium
TAACAGCATTTGTGCATGAAACACTTGAGGGACTTGGGCGAGATGATGATTTTGCGGTAGTGGCTGCTCGTGAGAGAAGGTGGGCGATGGCAGGTAATATTATTTTTGTTGCGACTGTGCCACTTACATATCAAATATCACCGATATTACCATTTATAATAGGCGCTTTTATGCATGCAATTGCATTTGTATTGTATGCGTTTATGATCACACCAAAAAAAATACACCAAAAAATTCAAGAAGATGTTGCAGATGGATTTTTTGCACTTATGTCTACAATTAGGGAACGTAAAGAAATCATCCTCTTCCTTTTTCTGGGGATTGTATCAGCAATGCATAACAAATTACCACAGTTTCGTGAAATTTATTTTCAAGAAATTGGTGTGCCAATATGGTTTTTTGGTTTTATACTTTCAATTACTGGTATTGTCACGATTCTTTTTACGTATGGTGTACCCCGAGTCAAAAAAATTGAACCGCGAATCTTTTATGGAATTGATTTTTTGATTGCTTGTTTACTTGGTATAAGCATTGGCTTTATTTCACAACCAATTCTCGGTGTGAGTATTCTCATAATTTTTGCAGCATATAGACGTGTACGATCTATCGTAGTACATGCTCATCTTTTGGATGAATGCCCAACACAAAAGTTAAAAGCAACATATCTTTCAGTGTATGCATTTTTCAGTGCATTAGCAGGTATTTTTATACCACTCATACTGGGTTATGCGATTGGCTATGCAGGGGTACAAAAAGGTTATCTTATATTTGGTGTACTATTGTTCATTGTGTTAACCCCGATGTATGTTGTAGTGTATAGAAATATGAGAAATAAATAATAAAATCTCCTAAGGAAAGGCCTTAGGAGATTTTATTTTTTTGACCAATTATTTATTAGTGCGTATAATGTAAGAAAGTTAATAATATTAAATTTATGGGTACATTTTTAACCTTTATTTTCTGGGCTTTTGTTCTATATACAGTTTTGCGAAAAGTATTAGAAGAGCTAGGAAAACAAACAGGTAATCCAAATATAATACGAGCGGCACAAAATCCATTTAAAGAATTGATAAATTACTTGACGCAAAATTCAAATATAAAAACAGCGTCGTACACAGATACATCTAATAATAAATTTATAAATATGAATAATATGAAAGGTAAAATTTTAGGAGCAGTTGGGGTATTCATTGTGGTAATCATTTTGTTTAATATTTTTATAGTGATACCAGCAGGCTCAACAGGTGTGAGGACACTTTTTGGTAAAGTGAAGGATAAGGAAATTTCTGCAGGATTACATGTTATTAATCCACTTGAGCATATTGAGAGAATGACTATACGAACAGAAGAGTACACAATGAGTGGTATGCAAGGTGAAGGACAAAAGGTTGGCGCTGATCAAATTTCAGCTTTGACAAATGAAGGATTGCCAATTGATTTGGATATTACAGTTTTTTATCATTTGACTGAAAATAAGGCATCAGATGTATATAAAGAGCTAGGGTTAAAGTATCAAGAAAAAATTATTCGTCCTGAGATTCGTAGTATAATTCGTGAAATTATAGCACAGTATAATGCAAAGGATGTATACAGTGAAAAGCGTGCAGAAGTATCACAGAGGATTCAAGAGCGAATGGTAGAATCAATAGAACCACGTGGAATTGCTATTGAGCAGGTACTTCTCCGAAATGTGACATTACCAGCAAAATTATCTGCGAGTATTCAGGAAAAGCTTCAGGCAGAACAAGATGCACAAAAATATGATTTTATCCTAGAAAAAGAAAAGAAAGAAGCTGATAGAAAACGTATAGAAGCAGAAGGTCAACGTGACGCACAAATAACAATCAGTGAATCACTTACACCAAAATACTTACAATACATGTATATCAAAGAGCTAAAAGAGCGTGAAGGTACGATTTATGTACCAACAGGTGGAGATGGATTACCATTGTTTAAAAGTGTGCAATAGGGTAGCTAAAAAATTAGTGTAATAAATATAAAACGTCAGGACAAATTAAATATCTTGACGTTTTTGTTGATTTCTTAGTCTATAATTGCAAACACACCTTTTATTTGATAGGATTGCAGTATAACTTTAAAATTATTAAATAACTAATAATATGTCATTTCGACTGGAGCGAAGCGAAATGGAGAAATCTCTAAACTAGTAATGTAACGAGATATGTACAAATTTGAGATCTCTCGACTTCACTGCGTTACGCTCGAGATGACAATAACAGTAAAAAATTATGTTAGATATAAAATATATTCGTGATAATACGGATAAGGTGCAAAAAGCAGCTGATAATAAATTTCTTGATTTTAAGGTTGAGGAATTGTTGAGTGTAGATGGTGAGCGTGTTGCGCTTATGCAGGAGATTGAGGAATTAAAAGCTCAGAAAAATGAAGTAAATAATAAAATTAAAAATGCAGACAGTGATGAGGAGCGACAGAAAATTATTGCTAGTGGAAAAGAGATAAAAGAAAAGACAGAAAAATTAGAGCCACGATTGAAAGAATTACAACAAGAATTTATGGAACTCATGGTCCGAGTACCCACTGTGGCAGCTGACGATGTGCCTGTAGGTAAGGATGAAAATGAAAATGTTGTAGTGTATGAAAAAGGTGATAAACCAGAATTTGATTTTACACCAAAAGACCATATTGTAATTGGGACGGATTTGGATATTATAGATTTTGATAGAGGTGCAAAAGTTGCGGGGTATAGAGGTTATTATTTGAAGGGTGACGGTGCAGCGCTTACGATGGCACTAATGATGTATGCACTTCATAAAATGATAGCAAAAGGATTTTCACCGATGATACCACCGACACTTGTAAAAGAATTTGCACTTTTTGGTAGTGGATATTTCAAAGGTACACAGTATGATCAAACAGAAGATGAAATATATCAAGTAGCAACAAAGACAAAAGAAGCCGATGGTAAAGACTCTAAAGAAAAGAAATTTCTGGTAGGGACAGCAGAGCCGTCATTACTCGCGTATTACGCTGGAGAGGTGTTGGATGAGAGTCAGTTGCCTATGAAGCTATGTGGGTACTCACAGTGCTATAGGAGTGAGATAGGGAGTTATGGTAAAGATACAAAAGGTATGTACCGAGTGCATGAGTTTATGAAAATTGAGCAGGTTGTGATTGCAAAGGCAGATATAGATGAATCAGAAAAATTACAACAAGAGATGGTAGCAATTTCAGAAGAAATTCATGCAGAATTAGGTTTGTCATATCGTAAACTCGCAATTTGTACAGGAGATATGGGAACAGGTAAATACAGGATGTTTGATCTTGAAGCATGGATGCCAGGATTGGACAAATGGGGCGAGACAGGAAGTGCATCAAACTTTCTAGACTGGCAGTCACGAAGGTTAAATGTAAAATATAAAGATAAAGATGGAAAGAAGAAGCATGTATACATGTTAAATAACACAGTACTCCCGTCTCCTAGACCTTTCATAGCAATCCTAGAAAATTTTCAGCAATCTGATGGTAGTGTGGTAATACCAGAAGTATTGCGTCCATATATGCCAGGAGGTAAAAGTATTATTAAAAAGACATAGATTTTTTTGTCATTCTTGCTAAATGAGAAATTTAGAATTACGACATGTTATTTTTAAATTACATAAATACATTTATTACAAAATTAACTTAATAATTTAAATGCCAATCCATTGACTTTGCATGATGATTCTGTTATCGTTTGGTGGATTTTAAATAACGGTAGAGGTGTTTTTTTAACAAATATTTAGTGTATTGGGGAGGTGTATACATGTTTACACAAATTGGTTCTTTGCCACATGTCAATATCAAGGATGCTGTGGAATATAGTAGGAGACATCCGATTCCATTTTTACCAGAGTTGCCAGAACTAGGTGATTCTATGCTTGATTATATTAAACATCCAGGAAAATTGAGTTGCTTGGATGAATTCAAAAAGCATGAATTTAAAAAAGTAAAAATTCAATGTGTTGGTCCAGCAACTTTGATTTCTAGTGGATATGAACAAAATGATGCGGTTGCGAGGATTTATGATCATGTGTCTGCAATTGTGGATGGATTACAAGCAGAGCAAGTTATATTGTTTTTGGATGAACCGGGTATCGGTCAGGTAGGTTTTGGTGTCGAGATGTTTTGGTCCGCAATATTCAGTGCATTTGATGTTATTTCTGGAATACATGTTTGTGGAAATGCTGATTGGGATGAGTTATTTACTTCTGATGTAGAAATCATCAGTTTTGATGCATCACAATTTGATATTACTATTTATCCACAATACAGAAATAAAAAATGTATTGCATGGGGAATAAATGGTGAGGGTGATGCGAAGGATTTTCAAGTAGGAGATCTACTAACATTGCCCTGTGGAATGTCACCAAAATTATGTTCTGTTTCAGATTGTGAAATTGCTCTAAATAAATTGAAATTTTCAGCACAACAATTATCAAATTATAGAGGATGATAAGATGACAGTATTAGAAGATTGGGAAAGATGTGAACTTGAATTTTTGAAAGCTAAATGTGAGGGCTTAAAGGCTCAGCTAAAAGCGCAGCCAAAAGCATTGCGTGCAAGAAAAAAAGCTGAAGTTGAATGCCTGCAGAATGCCCTTGAAGCCTCTTATGAGGTTCAAGCTGAGCAAGAAGCGAGAATTAAAATGGTGGAGGCAAATAATATTACCATCAAGAAACATGTTGGAGATGCTAAAAGAGAAGGAGAGGAAAGACTTCGAGATACTCAGAATAGTTTTCAACAGAAAATTGATGAGGGTAAGACTCAGATAAGGCGTATGCAAGAAATTATAGATGGCAAAGCACAGGTTCTTTCTCATAGGGCTACAGAAATTGAGCAACTCAAGGAAGCGGAAGAAAACTCTAAAAAGATTGTACAAGACATTGTTGCTCTTACTAAAAATCTCAGATCAAGGTCAAAGGATGATGGTGGTATTACCACTGATGTGGCAGAGATCCTTACTTGTGTTTGCAAGATTCTAGGTGTATCTGAATCGGATGTTGTCTCTGAAAAAGAGGATAAGTAATTTATGATTATTGCCTAGATTTAAGGGTGTTATATTAATCAAAAAAAACCTATGTTTTATAATTAAACATAGGTTTTTTCTATGCAAAAAATAAAAAGTTTAGAGAAAACTTAAATTGTTAAATTTTATTCTAGATTTTAATTATAGAAAAAGTTTTAATTAAATGTCATTCCCTGAAATATATTCTCCCTTGTAGGGACAGGTCTTGTGCCTGTCTATTAAATAAAAAAATAAACGCCTAGTCTATCTATAAAAATAAGTTGCTAGAATGATATACTTCTATAGCTAATTAATTGTGAATTAAGATTAGAGATAAAATATAGGATTGTTGTAATCCCTCACACCCCTAAACAAAAACCACCTAAATCATAGGTGGTTTTTACA
>JAOZNB010000085.1 GCA_029933995.1 Candidatus Moraniibacteriota bacterium
ATCATAATATTTTATAATATCCTTACTACGCTCCTCCACTTCTTCATTTCCAAAAAAACGCCATCTCTCATCAAGGCTCATATGATAAAATCCACACCTATTTGCAGCATCAATATGTTTTTCAAAAATCTCTCCATCCAATAATTCAACATCATCTTCAAGAAAGAAATAATAATCATAATCTAAAAATTTCTCTAAAACTCTATTTTTTGATATGCCTACTCCTTCACGTTTATCAGAATAAACTAGTGGGATCTTATACTTTTCACAAAAATTTACCGTTTCATCATCATTACCATCTAAAGATACCACAAAATCACAATTGTCATTACCTTGACAATATTTTATAAAATCATATGCATAAGCCTGTATTTGATCAGCTCTATTACATGTATTAATACAAATAAGTGTTTTCATAAAATATACCTTTTAATAACTTCATACTAAAATAATACTATTAAATATAGTTTTTTCACTAAAATAAAAATATACACCAATACACATAAAACATCTCTATCATTACTAAATATTGCAACTATAATAAACTATCTTTTTCAAAAAAACTTCTTCTTTGCCTTAGTAATTAATCGAGGAATATCACTTAAACCATGTAACTGCACATTATCTACACCTAATTTTTTAATAGTAATTTTTCTAGTCTTTCCTACATTTCTTATACCTCTCGCAATTTGTTCATGTTTTTTTGCGATTACATAGTCAAAGTGTTTTTCATATATATCTCTGTGATTTTCTATAATCCTAGACACTAATTCAAAAGCATTTTTATTTGATGTTTCTACCTTGGAGCCAGGCCTAACATAGTAATTAAATAAATTTTCTGAAATTACACGCACGTCACAACCTTGCTTCATAATTCGCAACCAATGATCCCAATCCTCATAACCTCGTAAATTTTTATCATACCCCCCGCCATTGTCATGTAAGGTCTTGCGAAAACATGAAGCTGTATGCACCGGTGAATTTATAAGAGCATCCTTTATACTGATCCTGTCAACAGGTGTATAGCAAGAATTCATAGCTCCAAAAGTTTTTACACCACAACTAACAATTCCTACACTTTCCTCCGCATCAAATATATTTTTTACCTTCTCCAGATATGTACTCTCCAATGTATCATCAGCATCTAAACATACAACATATTCCGATTTTGCAAGTTTTACACCTTCATTACGTGCGACTGATACACCTCCATTTTCCCTCAATCTTATAACTGTAACATGCCTTTCTACATCATTCAATATATCCTGAGTTTCTTGATCTGGTGATGCATCATCTACTACTATAATCTCCACATTATCCAATGTTTGTGCAAAAACAGAACCAATCGCCTTTGGCAATAATGTCCCTAAATTATAACAAGGTATTACAACTGTAAAAACTGAATCATCCATAACCATTTCCTCCTTCCCTTTTTCATATCGTTGTTTCTTTTTTTCTTTCATTATCCCCTCATACTCACTCTCAGTCTCATCTTGAATACGAGTTATAATTTTTTGCTTTGTAAATTTACCATTTACCACAACACTGCCACTTCTTTTTTCTGAATAATATGCAGTTAACGATTTTAAAAATGGATAACGTAATTGTAGCTGTCTTTGTACTATCGTATTTTGACGTGTTTTATATTCAAGTTTTTCATCACTTTGATGATAATCATGAAAAAGGATAACTGATGGATCATACACAAATACGTCTCTGTCATATTCATAAAATTCTACCATCCTATACTGCAAGACCAAGCCCTCACCGCCTGCAAGAGAGTCCTCAAAGCCACCGACTCCTATATAATCTTTAGCTCTCCATGCAGAATTACCCTCCGCATTTATTAATGATGCTATTTGTTTATTACCGAGATCATAATGTGTTGGCATAAACTCTTTCTGCAATTCTTTGTCAATTGGCAAAACTTTACCCCGTACCGCGATTATCTTCTCATTTTCCATTACTAGTAAAACACTTTCGATATAATCCACCGGATTATACCCATCAGCATCTCCAAATACTAAAATATCAGAACTTGCATACACAGCACCAACATTTCTACCACCACAACAACCTAAATTATTTTTTGCCTTAATATATAAAACATCAAAATTCCTAATTTTTTCAACAGTTTTATTATCAAGTCCATTATCCACCAAAATTATCTCAAAATCTTGATTAGTCTGCTCTTCCCAATACTCTAGATTTCTTATTAAGTCGTCACCCTCATTGTAAGCGACAATAACAACTGTTGTTTTTGGATTATTCTTTTTTTCTCCATACTGAACAATCTTACCAATTTCACTTTGATATATTTCTTTTGAAATCCTTTTATCCTTCAATGACAAATTTATTTTTTTATCTGGTGAATATTTTATGATCATTTTTTTAATAAAATTTTAATAAAGTTATATGGATAAGTTAATAGCTTATATGGTTTTTGTACAGAACGAAAAAATAAATCACCCAACTGAAACGATGCTGAGTTTTTTAATTCTGCAATATATTCATTTTTTTGATCTAATTGCAACCTTTCATTAGAACTTATTGTATCAAAAATATACCCCAATATAACATCAATCTCATTCAATCTTTTTTGAATACTATCATTATTGTAATCTGTATTCAAGTCCCAATTTTCAAAAATTAACACGTCATCCCTATCCATGTTTTTTAAAAATACTCTCATTTTTTGACGCACCACATCTCGTAAATCACTATCTGGTACAAATCTATCCAGTGCATCATCATATTGTCTTTCACACCATTCAATATTATCATTTGCTAATAATATTTTTTCCCTAAAAAGACTTAATACAACATGTTTATGTTTCAAATCAGCATACTTAAGCGCATACATAAATATATGCTGAAAATATAATGGCGGTTTACCAAGTATATGTTCTTGAATATTTTTTTGTCTTAAAAATACATCAATTATATCTTCAGAAATATCATAATTATTAACAGCGATGTTCATTAGATACTTTCTAAAACATTTAAAACATCTCATACATGGCTCGTTCATCGCACCAAACTGACATGATGTTGCTATTTCATCAAAGCCAGATTTATGCACAATAGTTGATGTACCAATTTCAGTAATTCCAGCGACAGGCTTTGACAAATAGATTCCAACACCCCTAAATAAACTTGCCCACATTTTATCTGGATAATCTCTTCTTTTAAATTTTTTTCCATCCTTAATATCTGACGAGCCTACAATAGAACCATAATTAATACTTTTTAAATTAAAATAATCTGCCAAAAGAAAACAGGGCGTTGATAATGTCGTCCATGTTGGATACTGTGGCATTGGTCCAACAATGTGCTCAATATCTGATTTCACATAATATGCATTTTCAAATTCATCAATAATTTGTTTTTGTGCGACGATAGAATAGTTAGGCTGTACATTATCAATATTTTCATGATCCTTCCTCAAAAACATTAATTTTACAGAGTCATCAGGAATAATCTGTGTAACAGCAACAGAATCAACGCCACCACTAAAAGAAACAGCATCTTTTTCTCCAAATGATCTACTAGACAGGCTCTTATTAACTCCAATTACTTTCAAGCCACAATTTGACTCTATCAACTCAGCAAAATTCGTACTAATTTTTACTGGAAAACTAATTTTTGTTTTGACCCAAGGTAACACAATTGTTAGCAAAGTCAATGCTATAAGATCAGGATGAATTTCTTTCACAAATACTGGCAAATCAAAGCTAAATGTGTTCTCTAATAATTCTATTTCTGAACCTCCCTGCCCTATCCCTATTCTATTTTCATCATCATTTAATATAATTTGAAAAAGCAATGTCTGATTATTCTTTTTAATATATGTTATTTCCATTATTTTTTTAATAAAATTTTAACAAAGTTATATGGATAAGTTAAAAACTTATATGGTTTTTGTACAGAACGAAAAAATAAATTACCCAATTGAAACGATGCTGAATTTTTTAATTCTGAAATATATTCATTTTTTTGTTTAATTTGATCATTTTTTTGTTTAATTTGATTATTTCTTTGCTCTAGCTGAGCATCTTTATATCTTTTTTCAAATCTATCAAATGTATGTTGTATGTGCAAATTAAGGAATATGTCACCAGAATATTTTTTATAAAGTTCTTTATGTTTTTCAAATATGATAGTAAGTACTTCCCGCATTCTCTCGCTACTCATTGAATGCTGCATTGAATCACTGTGTACATTGTAATAAAACAATTTATCCTCTATAACCATATGTTTCCAGTTAGCACCAGACGTAAACACTTTAATCCAGAATTCCCAATCCTCATAAGCCCTGAGATTTATATCATATCCTCCAACGTCGTCATATACAGCCTTACGAACACATGATGCTACTGGCACTCGGTTCAAAGATAAAATTGCATCTACTGAAAAATTTTTCTTAGGCATCCAAGAAACATCCACCTCTCCAAACGTCTGAACTGAAGGACTTACTACACCAATTTGATCATTAGAATCAAAAATTTCTTTTGCCTTTTCTAAATATACATCCTCAATAAAATCATCAGAATCCAAACATAGCACATACTCCGAACTAGAGGCTTTTATTCCAACATTTCTTGCATTAGACAATCCACCATTTTTCTCCAAATGGATAACTGATACATACCTCTCCAACTCCTCTATTTTTTTAATTGTCTGCTCATCAGTCGATGCATCATTAACAATAGTAACTTCAATACTCTTTAACGTTTGATTTAAAACTGAAATTACCGTTCTCTCAAGCGTCTCTCCAGAATTAAAACATGGGATGACTACAGAAAAGTCCATTCTCATTTTATCATCTTTTTTTGCAAAGTCATTTGCATTTACATAATCTGATATTTTAACTTTGTTTTCTATGAAATCATCAATGTTATTCATATTATGACATTATTTTAATAAAATTTTAATAAAATTATACGGATAAGTCAGTAATTTATATGGCTTTTTGATTGAACGAAAAAATAAGTTCCCCAAAAGAAATGATTTAGAATTTTTCATTTCTTGAATTTGATTATTATTTTGCTGTATTGACTTATGTTTTTCTACACTATTAGCATTATAATGCAATACTTTATTTATCCGTTCTACTTCTTTTTTGTCTAGAGTGTCTACGACTACTTCAACGGCCTCATCATCAGAAATCTCACTCAACACAGAAGAATATTCAAAATATTCAAAATCTCTCTTATATTTAGTATACACCAAATCACGCAATTCCGAAGTATAATATCTTTTTATTTTTTTACTAGCATTGGATGCGTGTCTTTTTTCTTCTGATAGATATTTTTTATAATTCTGAACATAAATCTTACCTAAAACCTTAATAAAATCATTATCAAAATTCTCCAATTTGCCTAT
>JAOZNB010000086.1 GCA_029933995.1 Candidatus Moraniibacteriota bacterium
AGTAGCTCCTTATGTGGTTGTGGCAACAAGTGACGTTGTTGATATTTCAATAAAAGATGATTCTTTTGAGGATTTTGTTTTTACAATTCCACAAGGAAGTGAACATAACACTTCTTTTATAATTGAAAATACTACTAGTAAAATTTTGGAGGCTACTGTCGATGTTGCAGGTGAAGAAACTGATAGCTTAGTTGGTGGTACAATATTTTTTACTGATGATCTGGATGGGGAGTATTTTGAGCAATTACAAAATAATAATAATGACATTGCCTTATTTTGTGGTGCAAAACATGATGATGTTGATGTGCAGACTTGGTGTGAGGGTGTTGAAAGTATTTCTGTAAAAATATTAGCAAATAGTTTTGTGGAAGTACCAATCGTAATGCATATTGTAGATGATGCAGAAGATCATGTTGCAGAAATTATTGTGAAAAAAAATGAGGGAAGTGAGATTATTGGTCATAAAGAGATTGCATACAAGGTGCCTGATAAAAATATAACTTCCATAGAATTAAAAGAATTTTTATTGCAAAAAACGTCAAATATTTTTGACATTACAGGATGGATAGAAGCCGGATTAAGGGATCAATTTAATAGTAATATTGTTGTAGAAAATACAGGAACGGAACAAATTGAATATGAATATTGTGTTAACATTGAGTCACTATGGATTGATGAGACTGTTGATTTTTGTAACGACTCTATAATCGAAAGTGTTGATACAAAAAATCATAATGATATAATAAGTGTGCCCAGATTTGGTAAGGTTCGTATTGTGGGAAGTATTAAATATGTGGATAAAGCTTATGAAATAAAGGCGCAGGAGAGTGCTCCAATAGAATTTATCATATGGCCAGTCCAATTATTTTTTATTTTAGTTAGTTGCGTTTGTTTTTATTTCATTTGTGTTTTATTATATAAGTACTTAATAAAAAATATGTTTGGATTTAAAAAAATAAATAAAGAAAAAAATAAATATACAGGTACGTATGTGGTAAAGGATGCAGATAATATTATTTCTATTGCACAAAAACATGATGTGTCTTGGAAGGAGCTGGCAAAAATAAATGATATTGAGTCACCATATATTTTAATCTCAGGAGAAACGATTTCAGTGCCTTCTAATGAGGGTGATTCTGATGTGGAAAAAACTTCTGAAGAAGCTGCATCTAAGGAGGAAATAAATGAAACAAAGACTAATCCTGATGTAGTGCAAAATGGGGAAAATATGGATATGGGTGCAGGAAGTAAACAAGGAGATGTTGTGATGACTGCTCAACAATCTAAAAAACAACAGTCTGTACAAGAAAAAATACCAGCACAGCAAGGTGTCACAAAGAATGCTAAAATGGATGAAGGTGAAAAAAAGAAAAAAATTATCTATGCATCACCAAAAAATATGCTAGCTAAGCCGTCATCAGAGCCAACTACTCGGGCAATTGATATTGATTGGATGCGTGAAGACGAGGCTATGTATTCTGAGGAAGTACAAATACAGCGAAAAAAAATGAATGTACTTTTTATTCTAGTAAGTACGTTAGTTGTCGTTGCAGTAGGTTTGGCTACTTGGTGGGGAATTACATGGTTTTTAAATCAAAACAATGAAGATGTTGTGTCTGTTGATACTTTAATTGAAGAACAAAATGATAATGTTCAACAAGAATCTATTGAATATAAGGATGAAGAGTTAGTAGAGGATGATAAAAATGAAGAGTCTCAAGATATTGAACAAGATGAGGTTACTGATAGTGAACAATTAGTTACTGAGGAAATAGTAGCTAAGTCTAAAGACAATATTACGATACAAGTTCTTAATGCTGGAAGCAAAGTTGGTGCAGCAGGAACTGTTACAAATACATTTGAGCAGGAAGGTTATAAAGTTCTTGCAGCAGAAAATGCAAAAAATGATTATGAGGGTGTTGTAATTTATTATAATCCAAGTACAAAAAGTGAATTAGATAGTGTCTCAAGTATCGTTTCAGAAGACTATGGAACACAAAAACAAGAAGAATCTAAGAGCGTGACAGATAAATATAATGCTGATTTTGTGATTGTGTTAGGTAGTTAGATTATAATTTTATAGTATTTACACCTGAATTAAAAAACAAAAATTAAAAAACAAAAATGAAAAAAATTTCACCAAAACCATATTTTATGATGTCGTCAAGTGCATCTTTACTACATTTACAATCTTCTGAAAAAGGTTTGAGTGATTTTGATGCTTCTGGAAGATTAACTACTTTTGGAAAAAATATATTACCAGAACAAAAGAAAATGTCACGTATGCGACTTTTTTTTCGTCAATTTAATAATCCACTAATATATATAGTCACAGCTGCTGCGGTGATATCTTTTGTGATAGGTCATCATATTGATGCTGGATTTATTATGTTTGTTGTTATTTTGAATGCAATTGTTGGATTTGTACAAGAAAATAAAGCAGAAGAATCATTAAAAAAATTACAAGACAGTGTACAACAGCATGTTCGTGTTATTCGCTCTGGTCAAAAAAAGAAAATTCTGTCGTCTGATGTTGTAGTTGGGGATATTATTGATTTGATGTCTGGTGATAGAGTTGTTGCTGATGGTAGATTAATTGAAATAACCGATCTTACAATTAATGAATCAATGCTTACAGGCGAATGGCATGATGTTGTAAAAAAGATAGATATTATTGAGGACGATGTGATTATCTCTGATCAGGATAATATGGTTTTTGCAGGGACGAGTGTAACACAAGGTCATGGTTTAGCTGTTGTGACAGCAACAGGTATTGATACAGAAATTGGCAAAATATCACATTTTGTAAAAGAGACGGAGGAGCCACAAACCCCACTACAGAAAAAATTTGCACATTTTTCAAAAATTATTGGTGCTGCTGTTTTTGTTGCAATATTAGCATTTTCTGCAATTGGTATTTGGCGAGGTGAGTCAATTCAAGATATTTTCATTGCTTCAACAGCCTTGATTGTGAGCGCTATCCCTGAGGGGTTATTACCAGCTATTACAATTGTTCTTATTTTTGGGATGCGACGACTTGCAAAAAAACGTGCACTGGTTCGAAAGTTAAATGCAAGTGAGACTATGGGTGCAATTACAACGATATGCACAGATAAGACAGGTACATTAACGAGAGGGGAAATGCGTGTTAGTCATGTTTTAACAGGTTCAAATGAATTATTGGATTTCGATGGTTGTTCTAATGAGGTTTGTTTAGATGACACTACACTGGTAGGTCATGTAAAGGCATTGACAATAGCTGCAATTGTTAATGATGCATATATCGAAAATCGGCAAGAAGATCTTTCTAATATGAAAATCCAAGGTCGTCCAACTGATAAAGCATTGCTTATGGCAGGAGTTCAGGTTGGAATTGATGTTGAGAAGTTTCGTAGGGAATATAAATTAATTGATCAAGAGCTATTTAAGTCAGCAACTAAATATGCTATAAGAGTCCATGAATTACCAAATGATAAAGTGCGAGTAATGATGCTTGGGGCGCCAGAACAAGTTCTTGAAAGAGTGTCACATATTGATGTGAATGATGTTCGAATGCCAATTAATTCAACTGAGGGTGAACGATTGAAAAAAACATTTGAAAAATTAACTGGTCGTGGCTTGAGGGTACTTGCTTGTAGTGAGAGAATTTTAACAAGGGATACTTTTGAGAGGTTGGAAAAAGATGAACAATATAATAGTATGTCTCTTGTTGGGTATATTGCTTTAAATGATCCACTTCGTGATGATGTGGAAAAATCATTGCAAAAAGCTGAAAATGCAGGTATTAAATTAATTGTGATAACAGGTGATCATGCGATAACCGCGAGCGCTGTCATGACAGAACTGGGACATAGAGTGATAAAGCAAAATATTTGTATTGGTGTAGAGCTAGATGACTTAAGTGATAGTGAAATTCAGGAAAAAGTAAAAAATACAGAAATTTTTGCACGTGTTTTGCCAGAACATAAGATCCGAATTGTTCGTGCACTACAGGCTAATAGTGAAATTGTTGCTATGGTTGGTGATGGTGTTAATGATGCTCCTGCACTTAAGGCAGCAGACGTAGGTATAAGTGTAGGCAATGGAACAGACATAACAAAAGAAGTGTCAGATATTATTCTTCTAGATAGTAGTTTTAGTACAATTATAGCTGCGATTGAACAGGGTCGTGTTATATATGAAAATATTAGAAGAATTCTTATTTATTTAATTGCTGATGATTTTTCAGAATTATTTTTGTTTTTTGTGGCAATGTTATTTGGATGGCCACTCCCACTGTTACCAATACAAATATTATGGATTAATCTTATTGAGGATAGCTTTCCAAATATTGCGCTTACGACAGAATATGATAGTAAAGGGTTAATGGATGAACCTCCACGTGATCCAAATGCATCCATTATAACAAAATCGTATAAAACATTTATGATTATTGTATTTGCTGTATCGGGCATAGCAGCTACATTTTTGTTTTGGGTAGTATATAGGATTACACAAGATATTGAAGTTGCACGAACAGCGACATTTATATTAATTGCATTTGATTCTCTTATTTTTGTATATAGCATTCGTAGTTTTCGTCAATATGTTTTTCGTAAGGATATTTTTAGTAATATGTATGTAAATTTAGCGGTGTTAGTTTCACTGAGCTTACTTATTGCGTCATTATATGTGCCAATGCTTATGAATTTTTTAGGTACTGTATCCCTAGATGTAACAATTTTAGTAACAATAGGAGTTATAACATTTATTGAAATGATTATTTTTGAGGCTAGTAAGGGAATATTATTTATACAAAAAAAATCAAAAGCATAATAAAGTGTCTATAAACATTTTACATAATGCAAAGGCATTGCTAGAGTATAGGGTATAATCTATTTAATATATATAATATGTTTATCAAAAATTTTAATATATACTTTTTCTTTATATTATTACTCAGTGTAAATATAGCTGGTTTTTTGTTAATAAAACCATTTTTGATTGCTATTTTTATGGCAGCACTCATTGCTGTTATTTTTACAAAGCCATATAATTATTTATTAAAAAAGATTCATAGTCCTGCAATCACAGCATCAGTTATGCTTTGTGTTGTAGCAGTTACTATTGTTATACCATTTATATTTATAGGTGGCTTAGTATTCAATGAAGTTTCAGATGTAATTATTAAGCAGGCCTCAACAGAATCAAATGCACAACAATCAATGGAAAGAATTTTAAATATGGTAATTCATGCACCAATATTTAATATTGTATTGGAGCGTGCTGAGGCATATGTAAGTGGACCAGAACTTGGGAATCTTATTAAAAATGCTGCCAATGCTTCTGTTTCTTTTGTGCAGG
>JAOZNB010000013.1 GCA_029933995.1 Candidatus Moraniibacteriota bacterium
AGGAAAAATTAAGAAAAAATATGATACATATTTAACTCCTTATGAGAAACTTAAATCTATTAAACATTCTGAAAAATATTTGAGAAATAATATTACATTTGAAGAATTAGATAGAATAGCTTATGCTAAAAGTGACATAGAATTTGCAGAGATTATGCAAGAAAAGAAAACTCAATTATTTAAATCATTTAAACAAGTTTAATTTTTTGAAAAATACCATTTTATATATCTATTTGAGGTATCATTTCAGGATTGGAAAATACTGAAAATCCCATTTTTTTATAATCAATTTATGTTTTGATATTATTCCAATACATCAAGTGTAATTGTTGCATCTTGATTATTTGTTACATTTGAAGAAAGATTAAACTTTCCTGTTGCCTTTTCATCAAGGTGAATAATAAATAGTGCACGATTATCATGTCCTGAATCTCCCATCACAATGTCTTTTACATATTTATTGTGTTTTGGTTCAATAATTTTACTTGGATCAAATGTGTTTTTGTCAACTTCATGAATTTCTACTTCAATTCGTCCATTATTATGCTTTGTATCATGCGCATGGTATGTAACAACTGTATATGGTGCTTCATGAGTTTTTGCATCATGTTCTCTATCAAGTTTAAATGCTACCACATATTTGTCACCAGCATCATTATGTTTCACATGTTCAAGTACGAAATCATCATGCTTTTTTGCTCCTGTTGTTTGTTCGCTTGTAGAAAATTTCTCAGATGGCGTGACTTCTGTTGTTTTTTTCTGTATAGCACCATCATCCGTTGCTACTGTTGTAGTTGTCTTTGTTACATCTGCAACTGGAGTTGTTGTCATTTCTGTTTTTTTAGTTACTGTAGCGTCAGCTTCATCAGTAGTGCCACAATATGTAGCTCCATATTGTGCCTCAGATAAACCTGCATCTCGAGCCTCTTGTTCACTTGCATATACATTACCATTTTCATCACATATAGGCATGCTCTCCGAAGCATTATAAGCCTCCATTTGATCACTTTCTACAACCTCTTCACTTGTTGTTGTGTCAGTGTTTCCACAACCACTAAGCATCAAAGCTCCGGCCAATGTTAACGTTGCTGGTACAATTATTTTTTTGTTTATTAATTTATTAATATGACTGTTTTATTATTATACACAAATTACTTTTTCATGTATACACTTATCACTATTTTTTGATCTTATCTTTCAATGTGATACAACGACCGTTATGTAACACTTCTGCATTTGTGCATTTTGTTCCATCTGCAAATGTACAAATACCAAGTGCCTCATCCGCAGCATGCACAATACCACCTATTAAACTTGTATCTGGTGATGTAATTCCGCCATGTATAACACATGCTTGTGCTGCCTCATGCGTTAGATCAGTTGTTTTTTGTACAGTAACTTTTTTCTTTTCTTGTGTCACTTTCTTTTTTGCTACAGCCTTTATTTCATCTGCTTTTTTTTGCGCATCAACCTTTGCTTGTTTTGCCTTTTTTTCCTCCAAAACCTTCTTATGCTCTTCCTCCTGTTTCTTTGCAACTTCTAATTTTACTTTCGCCTCATCAGCCTTTTTCTTTGCCTCTGCTTTTTTATGAGCTTCTACTTTTTTATGTTCCTCTGCAGCCTTTTTGTGTTCTGCCTCAGCTTCAGCAGTTTTTTTCTGCGCTTCTTCATGCTTTTGGGTTGCTACTACAACTTCATCAACCTCACTTTCTTGTGGTGCATCTGATGATGTCGTGATACTCAAACTGCACGTTCCATCTAACAATGCTTTTGCTGCACATTTATCTCCAGAATCCAACTTGCAAATACGATATTCATCACCACTCTTACTCTTTGCATATGTCATATGTCCACCAGCATCTTTACATTTCTTTTTTGCATCTTTTACCCAATTAGGCGTTGCTGTCTTAGTTGTAGCTGTGTCTTTTGTTGTGTTTCCTGTCACTGCATCTTTTGCTTTTTGAATGATATTGATTACATTGTGACTATCAGTATGCGTACTCTCATCAATATTATTTACAACATTTGGATGCGTATCAGTGCCTGTTTTTGCTTGTGATTTTTGACATTGTGCCAAGCCTGCGTTTGTATGTGCATAGGGTGCATCCTTATCTGCTGTTTCTACACATGCCTTTTTATTTGCATCCCACTTATAACCTTTTACACCAGCTTCTAAGTGTTTTGGATGTGCATCTTCATGTGTGTTAGCTTTTGGAGTCACTCTTGCAATTTTTTCACCTTCCTCACCACAACTAAACCGCAAGTTATGTGAAAAATGTGAATAATTATCATCACCACAATCATGACATGCTGCCCATGCATATTGTGCATAATAATGCTTACCTGGATCTACATCTACAGTAATATCAAATTCATCAGCATGTTCACTACGATCTTTTTTATGATCATACACATCATGATGTCCACTACGCTCACCTACCTGTACCAAATATGATCGCGCTTCTTTTTCATGTGGTATTTCGATACGTGCTGTATATTTATTACCATTTTTTACACATTCTTTTAGCTCTGGTTTATGGTGTGGTTTATGCAATGTCAATTCTGTATTTACTGTAAACTTTACATGACTCGCTGGAGCATTTACAAATTGATGGTGTGATACTGATTGACACTTATCCTCTATTGCATAACATGCTGTCATCTCATACCTTTGTCCGCTCTGCGCACTTTTCCATTCCCATTTTTCATGATCTTCAGCATCTATTTTATCTGCAAGTTTAAAATCCGTCTCTCCTGGTAGACGATACAATATTCTAATACTGCTATGTTTTTCAGTTGGACCGTTTAAATTAATTTTTCCAGAAACTGTTGCTTTGTGGTGTGAACCATCATCCTTATTAGCATGATGTGCATTTGACTCAATAGTTAAATCTTGTCCAGTGGCTGGAGCTGATGCATGAATTGAGCGTGATTCACCTACCACATGGCCAGCTGAATTTACAAGTTGTGCCACAATTGTATACCGCACACCAGGCTCGGCACTATCCCAATTCCATTTAGTACCCTTTGCAGTTGAAAAGTTTCCTTTTATATCAACATACCCATCATCCAATGTTTTTGTATACACTTTTACATGACTGCCCTCTGGAATATGCCCATTTATATTTAATAACCCGTCCATATTTACAAACTCACCATGCGCTGCGAGTGCGCCTTCATGTAATTCATCTGGTAAATTTTCCAAATTTAGATCCAATTCCAGATCTTCATTATCTGCAGGAGCGCTCACCTTAACTATATTTGACCTTGCAACTTCATCATTATCAATTATAAGCTTTGCCCGAATATCATAATTCTTGCCACGCTCAGACCCATCCCAAATCCAATCCAACTCATCCCACATGTCCATCTCCTCCACTTCTTCAAAATTAATTTCATCATGTTCACGTGTCTCTATTACAACTATTCCTTCTGCCATTTCATCTGGCAATATCCCTGTAAATTCTACTGTACCCGAAATTGCATTTTCTGCATGAACCTTATTCCAAAAAAAGAATCCTACAAGTAATAGCACTATCACAATTACAATTGCAACTATTGTATTACTCTTCCCTTCATATCTTCTGTTCATAATATTATTTATTATTATTTAATTCCACTACATCATTTATGCCATATAACAATTATTTTACATTAACCCACTAAACAACTTGTTTTTATTGTCATCTTGAGCGTAACACAAGTGAAGTCGAGAAATCTCAGATTTATAAGAATATCTTAAAACTGTTAGTTTAGAGATTTCTCCATTCCGCATTCGCTTCAGTCGAAATGACAAAATTTTAGTTTTTTAGTAACCTATTTATATGGTTTTTCATTTTACCACACAAAAAAAAACTTGTGTCAATCAATTTAACACTAAATTCTATTATTCCGTTGTCTCAGTTGCTTCCTTTTTATTGCGTACTTTCTTAAAGATTGCATATCCGCTCCACATGATCAAAGCTGCCCCAATCAAATATACAGGCATAACAATATACACCAAACCTGCTGTTGAGCTACTAGATGCATTTGCTTCAAATTTTGCATAAACATCAATTGCTAACATAATTAGCGCAAAAAGTGTAAAAAATGTAATATGATTCACGTTTTTCTTTGCAATAAAACCCGTAACTGCAAATGGCACATATGCCATCAAAACAAAAACCGTCATCATCACATAAAACATTATATCTTTTGTCTCATTATTGCCCATCAACATTGCTGTGCTTACAGTAATAGCAGATGTAAGTCCGGCAACTTGTATTATCTTTTGACCATATTCTTTAAACATATTTTTTTATTATTTATTAATTATACTTTTATCTACTCATAATACTTGATGAGTATATTTTTGTCCAAAAGAAGTTAGAAATTTTACATATCCTTAAAATTAATAATTTGTAACGTAAGGTCAACCTTTTTATCAATCTCTTCTTGAATATGATCCAATAATTGATCTTTGTATTCCTGTGTTATTTCTACCTGTTCTGGCACAAAGAGCACTACAACAATTTTAATATCTTTCTTTTCATCTTCTGTAACATCATTTTTATCATACTCAACAGCAGAAATAGTCGTGCTAATACGCGACACCTCTTGAGAAAGTGTTGCAATATCTTGCTCTAAGACATTTTCAATTTTTTGTTGTAGTTTTACATCATCACTTTCTTGTTCAAGAATTGTTGCTGGTACAAATTCAATTGTTAAGTCACTTGATAATTGCAATGTCTCTTCTATTATTTTATTAATATCTTGTTTTTGATCAAAGGTTAATGGCACTCTATCACCAAGTTGCTGCACTTTTACAAAAACTTCTACTTCTTCATTGTCATCTTCCGGAAACGTTGCATATATGGAATTAATTACAATATCACCATCTATGCTATGTATTTGCTCATTTACACTTTGTTCTATTCGCATACGTTGACTTTCTCGTTTTTCATCATTATCCTGCTTAACCGAAAGCATATTAAACATGTTTAATTCTAAATCAATAGAAGTATCAGTTACTTTAGATAAAGCATCAATTAATGCTTGTTGATCCGAATTTGCGATACTCATTGTTTGTGGCAAAAATACAATTGCACTAATTTCAATTTCCTCTTTGCTAAATGATGGTGGAAATAGTACTTTTGTATCACGCACCGATGCTCCTTCTGCAATATCACCCATCTTTTGTTCTAATGTATTTACAATTTGCTTTTTAAGCTTTTCTTGTTTAATTGACACATGTAAATGAAAAGTAAGTGGAATTGCTAACAACACCAATAATACAAGTGAAATAATATACTTTTTCTTAAATCCTTCTTTCTCTTTCGTATTCTTTGGACGTATTCCCATAACATACATGAGTGTTGCTCCCACAAACACAATAGCTCCAGTATTAGCCAAAAACAAAAGCATGGAACCTTTCAAAATATCCCATGAACCAAATCCAGCACCAATCCCTACTACACAAAGCACAGGTAGTAATGCAATAGAAATTGCCACACCAGTAGCAGTCTGTGAAATACCTTTATATCTAATTGCCAAAACACCAATCACACTTACTGCTAGTGCAATAAAAAGATCCATAAGTGTTGGATTTGTACGTGCCATAATTTCGATTGATGGCTCTGATATTGGCACAAGCTTTGTAAGTAAAAAACTTACCAAAAAAAACACTAGCAACGCTTACTCCAAAAGAATAAATGGCTTTACGAATTAATCTCCTGTCAGAAAATACAATGCTAAGACTAATTCCCAATACTGGCCAAAAAAGTGGCGAAATAAGCATAGAACCAATAATCACAGATGCACTATTGGTAAGAAGTCCTAATGTTGCAATGACTGCAGAAAACCCTAACAATAAAATGTATGATGCCCTTATTGTAAATTCTTCTTCTATATCATCTATAAATTCTTCTTGTGCCTCACTTTTACCAAAAATTTTCATATTATACTATTATTTTTTATTTTTTTATTATATTATTATACTTATATTTTTTATCAGCTTCAATACATAACTATTTTATAGTTTTTTCTAAACACTGCTTATTTTTTTATTATAATCTTTTTTAGTATGTTTAAGAGCTTTTTTCTCCGCATCACGACGGTATTCGCGATATATATCAAGTGCTGTCAAAAACCCTGCTGCAAGCACTGGACCATAAATAAATCCAAAGAAGCCAAATACTACAATACCCCCAAGTGCAGAAATAAATGTAATGATTTCTGGAATTTGTGTTTTTCCACCCTTAAGCATAAATCCACGCAATAAATTATCCACACTACTAATAACTACCATTCCCCACAAAAGCAATATAATTCCATCTGTTACATTTCCAGTAAGTATCAGTAAAATCCCAGCTGGTACCCATATCAATCCTGAGCCAAGTGGTAAAAATGCGGCAACAGTCATAACAACCGTCCAAAATCCTGCTGCAGGAATACCCAAAACCCAAAACATAAATCCACCTAATATACCCTGTGACATTGCCGCAAGGAATACGCTGATAACCATTTTTTGTGTTGTAATTACAAATCGATCAATAAATCTCTTACTTAATTCCTTGTCAAGCGGAATAACTTCCATGACAACACCAAAAAAATTCTTTTTATCTGGAAATAAATAAATGAGAATAAGCATAAAAAATGTAAGGTTTACAAAAAACATTACAATATTTGTTGTCAACGGAATAATAAAATTACGTAGAAATGAATTAATTGTATCAATAGTCTTTGTTGCCATACTTGTGGCATCAGTTTCTACTACTTTAAGTGATTCTGTAAGAACTGGAAATTTATCTTCCATGTATGCAATAGCTGTCATTTTATCTTCCTCAGTAATTTCTATCGTACCAAAATATTCCACAGCCTCACTAGCAGCATACAAAAAGAAAAGTCCAAATGGAACAATAACTAACAAAAGAAAAACAAATGATGCAATAATAGAAGACCATATTTTACTTTTAATCTTTTTAACTAACCACCTATAAAATGGAAACATTGCAATTACAACAATAAGCGCTAAAAAGAACATGCCCAAATATGCTTTCATTGTGATATACATAATCACAGCAAAAAAGACAAGAAGGACCATTGCGCCTGTTTTGTTTTGTTTTGTTAATTGCATAATAAAAAATTATATAAAGAATAATATTAAATTATATACTGAATTCTTACATATGTCAATCAATGTAGAAGCTTACATTCTACCCTCAATTTTAATTACAAATAAATATAAGATTTTGTCATTCCGGAAGATATTATTTGTATCAGAGCGTTTAGTGATGATAAACAAATAAATCTGTCCGGAATCTATACTGTGATATTAAAATTTAGATTCCGTACAAATGATTTTTTAGTTGTTCGTACTTCACAATAAAAATCTATTTTACGGAATGACAGAACTTAAAAATTTTTTTGATTAAAATTTGAGTTAGAATTTAAGTAACATTTATTATAATTATATCAAGTAATAGCTCATAACAATAATATAAAAATATGGATATTATAAAATATATTATATTTATACAATTTTTTGTTATTAACTAGTACTTTACACAATAATTCAGACATTCCTTTTGTCTACTATTGCATTGTTAATGTGTAATGTTATAATAAAAGAACCATAAGTAATTAATTAATACAAACAACTATGGAAAAGACGAAACAAGGTAATTCAATGATCATTATGATTGTTGTTGGTGTGGTCATCGCTGGTCTCATCGGTTATATGATTTATAACAATAATCAAAAACAAGCACAAGCAGATGCTCAACTAGCAGCATCACAAGCACAAGCAGAAGCAGCCCAACAAGAAGCTGCTGCTGCTCAGCAAGAAGCACAACAAGCACAAGCAGAACAAGCAATCCAAACACAAGCAATCAATTCAGCGGTAGACACTGCTCAAACAGAAGCAGCGAGTGCACAGACAACTGCTCAAGCAAATGCAGCAGCAGGTGCACAAGCAACATGTGAAGAAAATCTAGCAAATGCTCAAAAGAATCTACCAAATTTAGAAGATTATGCAGAAACTTTAGAACAAGGAGCTGAAATTATTGAAGAAAATCCAGATGAGGCAATTGAGGCTTGTCGAAACTCACACGAAGGACTTTCAAAACCTGAGTGTGAAACAAAGGTTGATAACTTTGTAGCAGGAAAAGAAGATTTATATGCAGAAATCGAAACAGAAATCGAAACTGCTGAAGCAACAATCGCTGCTGGTTGTTAAAAACGTATAGCTCAAAAAAAACACTTGCATAAGCAAGTGTTTTTTTATTAACTTATTTTTTCATATACATCTTATATGTTATAATATTTATATTAATTTTTAAGTCAGTATTTAAATTGACTGATTTTAATAGAACTGCTATTGTTAATCATTACTTTTTTAATTTATTAAATATTATTCATTGTATTATGACAAAAGTACTTAAAAAGACTAAATTACCCAAAGAAGAGAATAAATGGATGCTCCTTATTGTAATGAGCCTTGTTGGCTTTATCATGTTTCTTGATACTACAATGATGAATGTGGCCATAACCTCTATAGTAGAAGATCTTGATACTACAGTTTCAACAGTACAAGCAGCTATCTCCCTTTATGCACTTGTAATGGCAGCATTTATGATCACAGGTGGTAAACTTGGTGAACTTTATGGTCTCAAAAAAGTATTTATCATTGCAATGGTTATGTATGCAATTGGTACAACAATGGCCGCAACTGCACCAAACATTATTTTCTTAATCGTTGGATGGTCAGTAATTGAAGGTCTTGGAGTTGCAATGCTTCTCCCTATAACAGCCGTACTTATCACACTTAATTACAAGGGACTTGATCGTGCAAAGGCACTAACAATTTTTGCAGTCGTTGCATCTGCTGCAGCAGCAATCGGACCAATATATGGAGGTGCCATGACAACATACTTTTCTTGGCGATGGGCATTTGCATCAGAATTACTAGTTGTGATAGCCGTTTTTTTCATGCTTAAATATGTTCATGCACCAAAGCCAGAAAAATCAGCCACTAATACACTGGATATCAAAGGTACGGTCCTCATGGCATCTAGTCTAATATTAGTTCTTGTATCAATTATAGCAGCTCCTACATATGGCTTATGGTCACCAAAAGAAATGTTAGTATTATTTAGCTATGAAGTAACACCATTTGGCGTTTCATTTATACCTTTTATGTTTGCTATTGGAATTGGTTTATTTGCATGGTTTATGAAAGAGGAAGCAAAATTAATGAAAAAAGGCAAAGACCCCCTTATCGATATCACAGCATTTAAAAATAAAAAGTTCACTTCAAGTGTCGTTGTTGGTGGGTTCCTTGCATTTGTCTTAAATGGTTTTATTTTTATATTTCCAGTTTTTTTACAAACAGGGTTTAACTACACAGCAATGCAAACAGGTGTTGCATTATTACCACTAACTTTTTCAATGATATTCTTTTCTCTTTTCTTTACACCGCTGGGTTCCAAATTTTCACCACGTGCACTTTCGCAACTTGGACTTGGTATCATGATAATTGGTCTACTTGTCATTGATCGTGATCTAAGTATGGACATTGTGACACGTGACTTAATTCCAGGATTACTAATTTTTGGTGCTGGTGTTGGTATTATCACATCTCAAATTACAAACTTAGCAATGACAGCCTTAAGCAAAGACCTTACTACAGAGGCTTCAGGTATCAATAATACATTACGTCAATTTGGAACATCACTTGGGGTAGCTATTCTCGGAACAATTCTTATTTCAGGATTCTCCTACTTTGCAAAAACCAGCCTTGCATCAAGTGATATCCTCTCAGAAGAACAGCAAATAACATTAACTACATCGCTTGAACAAAGTACGCAAGAAATGACTGATGTTCAAATGCCTACTGATCTAAATGATGAAGAAATATCTCAAATAACAATATTTACTAAAGAATCTTCCGTTACTGCAATGACAGCTACAATTTACACTGCCATCTTTACACTTGTTATTGCACTATTTCTTTCCCGCAAACTTTCAAAAGAAAAATTTGCTAAATCATAGCAATAAAAACACTTACCTCATGATAAAAAACACTCACAATAGTTGTGAGTGTTTTTTTATCAATTACTTTATTGTTTTATTTTAGCGACTATATCAGATTTTAAAAGCTTTACACCATCCCTGCTACTCATATTTTTAAGTACAAATTCATCCTTTTTAACCTCATCTTCCCCAATACAAATTACAAATGATATGCCCTTTTTATCTGCTACCTTTATTTGTTTACCAATTTTAGCATAAGAATAATCAACTGCAACGTTCAATCCTTGGTCTCTTAAGTCCTGAGCTAACTTATCTGTAAAATCAGTATATTCAAAATCAAATATACATAGATACAAGTCTGCCGAAGGTTTATATACTGGCAATAAGTCTCGACTTTGCAAAAATTCAAATATTGTCATATCTCCCATACCAAATCCTACAGCAGGTAACTTTTCCTTGCCAAAAATATCCAGTAAATTATCATAACGACCTCCACCAAACATTGATCTATTATTTGCAGGATCCATATCAAATACTTCAAAAACAATTCCCGTATAATAATCAAGTCCCCGCATCAAAAATAAATCAAATACAACATTGTCCACACCACGATTATTTAATTTTTCAATAACATCTTTGATTGATTGTGGCGTTTCTACATTTTGGATCTTATTCAAAAAATTTCCTGCATCACCGCCTAATACTTCACCTACTTGTTCTTCAAACACATCCTGTGTTAATTTATTTTTCTTATCAAATATCTTTGACATTTTATAAGACTGCTCAGAATCCAAACCGCTTTCATCAAATACCTTTTGTACAAACTGTCTATCATTAACTCTTATTTCAAAGTCATCATTAACTGCACCAAACGACTTCATCAGTTCATAAGACAATCCTATAATTTCAACCTCAGCCTCCAAACCATCCACACCAAATATATCCGCATTCAATTGCCAAAATTCTCTCCCTCGTCCCTTTTGAGGCCTCTCATAACGAAAGTGATTACCGATATTATACCAACGCGTCGGCATTACTAACTCATTTCCCCTCTTGGCAATCATCCTCGCAAGAGACGGTGTCATCTCTGGTCTCAAAGTCACTTCCCTACCTCCACGATCAGTAAATGTATAAACTTGTTCATTAATTAATTCCTCGCCACTCTTTGCTCTATACAAATCCGTTGATTCCAAAATAGAAGCATCATACTCCTCATATCCAAACTTCTCTGCAGCTGCCTGCATCTTCCCAAAAATATACTGCTGCACAAACTTATCCTCTGGATAAAAATCTCGCACACCCTTATATGACCTCGTTGATATTTTTTGATTATTCATATTATTTCAAAATTAATATTACAATTCCCCTTACACTCCTCATACTATCATACTATGAGTTATTTATTACGTGTTTTGATGTAGACTCTTCTCAAACTCCTCACCCAAAAAACAAACTTCTCCCCCGATAAATTCTTTTGGAGTTGGGAGAATGATACATTCACTCTTTTGTGCTACATATTCTTTACTGCCATCAATTGCAAAAATCTCTCCCTCGGTTAATAGATCAAAATTTTTGTACTCCCTATTAAACTCAAAATCTTTTGCCTCTCTAATAATTGATTGACGTACACAAATATATCTCTTTTTTTCACACTATTCAACAAGTCCCCTTCAAGACAAATTAAAATACTTCAAAAAGCTATCAACAGCTAACTCCGCACGTTGCATAGACTCATTTAATTTATAATGTGGGCCACACTCCAAGCAAATCCCTACTTTTCCTTGATTATACATATAACCATCATTTCCGCCACCCATCTTACTCCAACCAGATGAAACTACACCCACATCAAATTGTCTTGCAATATCAAATGCATTCTCCTCACAAATAGCAAAAGGCTCTCCATAAGGATTTGTGAAACTATGCAAATCAAGAAGTGCTTCACACTTATCCAAAACACTCATCAATTCTTGAGCTCGTTTTTCCTCATATGTTTTACAACCATTATCCTCATCAAAACATCTATTTAAATTTGTCTCAGTAAATCTTTTATTCTTCTTTATTGCCTCCAGATTTCCATAAGCAAGATAAACTGTTCCAGTGTCAATTTCCAACTTCTCACACAATTTATCAATCATTTTAACTCCCACATCCTCATTGCCATGTATTCCACCAAAAATAGCAATTGTCTTTCCTTCTTTTTTGCCTTTCTTAATAAATACTCCCTTAATTATTTCGTCTTTCATCATTTTGATTCTAATTATTAAATATTCTGAAAAAATCCTCTCTAAATTCTTTTTTATTTACTGACTGTATAACTGATACATTTTTCTCTTCCTCGCTCCAAAGATTCTTATCAGCAACTGTCATTCCTCGTGTTAACTTACCATGCGTTTCTATTTGAACATTCATCTCTACAGCTGTAAATGCTTGAGGATTTATCAAATAATATGCAGCGACAGGATCGTACATAATAGCTCCTTTTGTTTTTTCGAATACATAAATATTATCAATATATTTTATCATCATATCATAAATAATTTTATATAACTTCAAATCATCTATACACTTAAAATCATCTAATGTAAAAAAGACATCATTACACACATCCAATGGCACTAGAATCTTTTTGATGTCTGCCTGAAAAATAATATCTGCAGCCTCTGGATCTACAAAAATATTAAACTCCGCCACTCTATTTTTATTACCAGGCACATTGATTGCTCCACCCATTATAACAATAGATTTAACTAGCGAAATAATTGATGGTTCCTTAATAAAAGCCTGTGCAATATTTGTAAGTGGTCCCAATGCAAGAATTATCACCTCATCAGGACTATTTATCACATTTTCAATTATTTTATCAATTGCATTATTTGTTAATTTTTCCTGCTTAGATATCACGATTCCATCTAATCCACTATCACCATGAACATCAGCTTTAATGAGTTTTTGCTTCAATGGTGCTCCTGCACCAGAATACAACATTATTTCACTCTCAATTAAATCAAGGACAAATCGTGCATTATTTGTTGTATTCTGAATTGTGCTATTTCCAGCAACCGTTGTTATTGCTAAAATATCAAATAACTTAGATTTCTCCATAAGCATAATTGCTAAAGCATCATCATGGCCTGGATCTGTATCAATTATTATTTTTTGCTTCTTCATATTATTAATTTATATTAAATAATTTTATCACCTCGCCAATTTTAGTAATATTTTCTATATTTACATCAGCCACTAATGATTGCTCCTTCCTACTCACAAAAACTGTTTTAAAACCCAATTTATGTGCAGGTATAATATCTGTACTCTCCTGATCACCAATTGAAATAATTCTTTCTGGCAATATATTATAATGTTGTGAGATATTATTAAATCTATTACCAAAAATTTTTCGACTATCACCGTCACCAGAAAATATTTCCCCCATAAATAAATGAGTTATCTCTAATTTTTGCAAAATATTATCAATCCACACTTGTGGAGCATCAGAAATAAGAATAAGTTTAAATTCTTTATCTAATTCTCTTAAAATGTTATCTAAATTTCTATGTGTTTCTATAAAAAGCTTTGACTCTACATCCCAAACATATTCAAAATAATCTTGCCGTGACAAGTTAAATTTTTCTTCCAATGCAATACTTATATTTTCTCCATATTTCGCTTCCAAAACCTTTAAAATTTTATTTGCATCTTGTCTTGTTTTATTTAATTTAATTTGAATAAAAGAAATAGCATTTTCTATTATTTTTTGCCTTAATCCAGATTTTACAAAGGAGCCTCCTTTAAAATCATAAAGAGTTCCATCCATATCAAGTATAATAAGCTTATTTTTCAACATTTTCTTATAATTATTAATTAACCTCTCAAAAAGTATTTTTATCTACATCAATAACTTTTTCAATAATTCATCTCCACACTCTTGTAAATAACTATCAGAAATTTTATCCATAACATCATTCTCAGCATGGTAAAAAGGCATCAAGCCCTCAAAGCTACCCGTAAAAAACTTAATCTTATCAATAAAGATTTCCATATTTTTTATAGGAAAGCCAAGTCTAACAATGGCTGAATCTGAAGTTATTTCCAAAGGGGAATATCCGAAAGAATCTAAAATAAAAATATTTTTTACTTCTTCTAAAATTTTAGAATACTCTTTTTGAAAAACTCTATATCCATGTCCCCAATAAATTGTTTCATCATAAGAAATTTCTTCATTGCCTGCTATTACAAATAAACTTTTTTCTAAAATACCTTGTTCCTCTGCAATTATATTCAAAGATATTGCCACACCTGAAGCATTATCAACTGCACCTTTTTCTATAGAGTCGTAGTGAGAAAAAATAATATACTCTGAATTATTTAAATTACCTACTAAAATATTAGCTGATTTGTGCTTTACTTTCTCCACGTTCATAAAGCCATCAATCTCCTTAGCATCTATAACTCTCTGCACATCTTTTTTATTTATTGCTAAAGCTGGTGCCATATAATGATTACTACGAGAAATAAAATCACAAAGTGGATTAAAATTTATATTAGCATCATAAAAATTCTTTTGTGAACTAATCAAAGAACTTAAAATTGTATTTTTATCCGTAATTTTTCCACTTTTAAATCCACATGGCAATGAATCAATTTTGTGCTCATCAGCTTTTAGTCCCCAATCAAGATATTTTGGAATTTGTGTAACATACTCTTGTACACAAAATTTAATATTTTGTTCTGTTAGAAAGGTCTCTATTATTTTTTGAGCCTTCTTTTCTCCCTCAAGTTGTCTCTCACCAATTAAAGTGAGGTCTTCAATTATCTTTTTTGTATATTTCATCATAAACACATTACAAATTATATGTAGTGGACAGACATGTCTGTCCACTACAATATTCTTAAAGTAAGATCTTAATAGGCTCAAAATCAATTCCCTTATCATCCTTATTCATCTGCTGCAGAATATTATTATTTGGATGTAATTTATAAGAGTCTTTCCATGGAAGCGGAACAATAATTGGACCAACTCCAAATTTATTTTTAAGCCATTCAAAAGCTGGTTCAAAAACTCTCTCAGTAAAATCAGAAAGACATTTTCCTGACTCTCCAACACCATGATAGTCCTCAAAGAGAACTCCGTGAGCTAAACAAATAGAGAGATAACCCTGATAATATAACCCCAGATTTCTCCAACATTTCATAGCCTCAGACATATCCCAAATCAACAAATTAGGACAGACCCTCTCTATTCTCGCTCGATGAAATTCCAAAATCCCTGTTTCTTCCAAAGTAGACTGCCCATCATGTTTATTAATATCAATAAGTTTTTCCTTCTGAAGAATAGGAAAGCCTTTTTTAGAAAAACCCTCAAACATCATTGGATGAGCCATTGACACTTTAACTTTTGAAGAAACAAACAATTCATCATTTCCTGTAATGCATGCTGGACGTATTTCACTATCATCACACATCTCCCAGAATTTAAAAAATTCTACTCTTGTCATAGGATCTCTTCCTAAAACACCACAACCCTGAAATTGTGTTGGAAATTTAAGGCCAACTGACTTCCACAACTCTTCCACATCTTTACAAAGTTCTTGACGAGACTCCAAAACCTTCTTAACATCTTTTAAATCAATGTACTCACTCATAACATCCTCCCCATGCAACTTGTGCATAATTGAATTTTGAAGTAACACTTCACACCATTTATTAAGATCCTTTAAAAGAACATGGCATTTCCAAGTTTTTCTTAGAAACACCTTGTCAGGCCGTTCGCGACAGGCCCAACAAAACATTTCCAAGCACAAAAAAACCCTTTCAGAAAGGGATTGAGTATTTTTACAAGTATATTTATTACACAAATGAAAACATAAAACAATCTCTTCCTAAAAGAGTCGCATATGCCGCCAATTATTCTTTTGTGTAATTCCTTTATTCATATTACTTATACTTATAACACATATAAAATATTTGTCAAATCTAAAAAATCAATCATCAGTCCCAACTATCACTACTGTCTCCTATAATTAGTATTTTATCACCTAAGAATTTTGGCTCAGCCTTAAAAACTACGTTCAAAAAAGCCTTAACTCTAGCAATACTTTCCCTAATTTGATTTCTTTCTTTGTCACGATAATCTCGCCTGTCTGCTATGACTCCAATACTTTTAACACCTAGAGAATTGGCAATGTACACAGCTCTAGGTAGGTGAAAATCCTGTGTGACAATAATCATCGAATCAACCTCAAAGATATCTCTTGCACGATAGACACTATCATACGTATCAAAACCAGCATGATCTGTAAAAATGTCTTCTGGTGCAATGTTTTTATTTATCAAATAATCTTTAATAGCATTAACTTCATCATACTGACTAGTCCCATGATCACCACTAATCAAAATTTTATCAACTTTTTTGTCCTGATACAGTTCAACGGCCGTAAGCGCCCTATCCTCCATAATATGACTCAGCCTCCCATCATCATAAACTCTAGCCCCAAGCAATAACGCTGTTTGCTGTTCTGATATATTATCTTGTATTGCAAAAATTTGATCTTTTGTGGATTTAATAATATAAAAATTAATTGCAAAAAAAATCATCACAACGATAACGCTCCATACTAATATATTTTTTACAACCTTCTTCATAAATACAAAACCTTAAAATTCACTGACAAAAAAATCCTTGTACCAAAGTTGTAAATTCTTTTTTGTTTTTTCTAATTCTTCAGTTGATTCAAAAATCCCAAAAACTGTCGGACCTTTTCCTGAAATTGACACGACTCGTGCGCCAAATGCTTGCATTGCATTTTTTATTTCTCCTATTGCATAACACTGTTCCTGTGCTACAAATGCAAAATCATTATATACATTTTGCACTATGTCATCTAATGTATGATGATTTTCTTTCATGCTAAGTGCAATATTTTTTCTATCCTCATCATCCATGAACCACTGCCGCTGGTCCAATTGCCCATATGCCCACGGTGTACCTATTTCCTCTTTTGGATTTACTACAAGTATTGGCAATTGTGGAAAATCAAAAAGGCTCTCAACACCTTCTCCTGCTCCACTCACATAAGCAGCAAATGCATCTTGGAGGAAAAAAGGAATATCTTTACCTACTTCAGATGCTATTACTACCAACTCATCCATAGTAAGCACATCTTCAAAATACTCATTAAGAGCTAACAACACACTCGCACCATCACTACTACCACCACCAAGACCAGCAAGCATCGGAATTCTTTTTGTAATTATCATCTTCACACCAACTCGCTTCCCAATTTTAGCAAAATATTTCTGCGCAATTTTCCAACAAATATTTTGTTCATTCGTAGGGACTTCAGGATTATTACACTCTATTGAAATACTCTCACTATTCTCATCAAACTCAACAACCACAGTATCATACAAATTTTGAGATTTCACCATAATAGATCGAATTTCATGAAAACCATCTGGATATTTTTTTATAACCTCCAAACAAATATTAAGCTTTGCTGGCGCCGTCATTTGAATTTTTTTCATATTTATCGCACCTAAGGCAAGACCTTCGGATTCCGAAGGTCTTGCCTTAGGTTCATTTAATTATTTAAATTACTAAACAATTTAATTATTTTTTGCTCTTTATCTTTTACATTGTCCCAGTTTATAACACTTGAAGTATTGCTGTTAAATTGTATTCCCTCCTCACTCAACCAATAGATTAAATGTAAAATTGCATACATTTTTACTACTTTTCTATTTTCATCATCCAAATTTCGATTCTTCATTACCGCCTCTGTATATATTTCTCCATAATCAGTTCCATACCAACTAGCCATAATACTACCGATAGCTTCTAAATAATCTCCTTTCGTCAAAAAATCCAAATCAACCAAACCATTAAATTTGCCCTCATAAATCATTACATTTTTTGAAGAAATATCATCATAATACAAACCAGATTCTACGCTCAAAAAATATTCTTCATATTCATTTAATATCCAGTCTAAAATATTTAAAATTTTCTTATCAACTACACCAGTTTTACTATTTCTCTCTACAATTATATTTTTTTGATTCTTTACAACTTCCAGCAAAGTTTTGAATTCCTCTTCGCTATCACTATGCACATTACCAAATGAATTCTCTTTTGGTAATTCATTAAATTTATTAAAAATACCAGAAACTTTTTTAGCGATTAATTTTAACTCCTGCTCATTAAGTTTATCAATCACTGTACCTAAATCATTACCCTCTATTTTATTCAAAATTTGATAACAAAAGGGTACATTTTTCATAGAATAATCTTCAGCAATAATGTGTGGGGTATTTATTTGCAGCTTTTCAAAAATTGGTAAAAATTTATGAGTTCCATATAAATGCCTCTTTTCCTTATTCATCCGCAAAATCACACTACGATCTTCAAGCGTCACCTCATAAACTTCATTACACATACCAACCGTTTTTTTAACAATCTCTCGTGGCATTTCATTAAACTCAATTTCACAAATTTTATTTATATCTACTTCTTTCATACCATATAATTATATTCTTTATTTAAAAACTGTTTTTATCTTTTTATCAAAATCATCATCCATA
>JAOZNB010000087.1 GCA_029933995.1 Candidatus Moraniibacteriota bacterium
AAGGCAATAAAAGAGTTGGTTGGTGGTATGAAATCTGGCAGTGATGCGCAGACGCTTTTGGGTGTGACTGGGAGTGGTAAAACTTTTACTGTTGCTAATGTGATTGAGCAGGTGCAAAAGCCTACACTGGTCATTGCGCACAATAAAACCCTTGCTGCGCAACTTGTGCAAGAGTTTAGAACATTTTTTCCACAAAATGCTGTAGAATATTTTGTATCGTATTATGATTATTATCAGCCAGAGGCTTATGTACGTTCCTCTGACACTTATATAGATAAAGAAGTACAAATCAATGAAGAAATTGATAGACTGCGTCACGCTGCGACTGCAGCAGTGCTAACACGCAAGGATGTTATAGTTGTTGCTAGTGTATCGTGTATTTATGGACTGGGTTCACCTGACTTTTATAAAAAGAGCATGATAACTTTGCATGTGGGAGATGAAATTGATAGAGAAAAATTACTCAAGAAATTTATAGATCAACATTATGAGCGAAATGAGATTTTAGCACGAGGGAAATTTCGAGCTACTGGTCCAACGATTGATATTGTACCGGCTGGGCGTGAGGCTGTAGTGCGTATCATGATGCGGGGTAACAGAATTGTTCGGATGATGGAAATTGATATTACAACTTCTGAAAAAAGAACTGAAATGGATGAAGCTATAATTTATCCGGCAAAACATTTTGTGGTGCCAGAGCCTGTATTGCAGAAGTCTATTGGTCACATTGAAAAAGATTTAAAAGATAGATTGGATTATTTTCAAAAATTGGGAAAGCTTGTGGAAGCACAGAGATTGGAAATGCGTACAAAAAGGGATATTGAGATGATGAGAGAGCTTGGGTATTGTAATGGGATTGAAAATTATTCTCTTTATTTAACCGGGCGAAAGCCAGGCGAAGCACCGTATACTCTTATAGATTATTTTCCAGATGATTATATGCTTGTGATTGATGAGTCACATGTGAGTGTGCCGCAAATTGGTGGAATGTATAATGGAGATAGAGCGAGAAAACAGAATCTAATTGATAGTGGATTTCGACTTCCAAGTGCATTGGATAATCGTCCATTTAATTTTGAAGAATTTGAACAGAGGATGGGACAGACAATTTTTGTGTCAGCAACACCTTCCCAGTATGAACAAGATAAGAGTACACAAATTGTTGAACAAATTATTCGTCCAACAGGATTATTAGATCCAAAATTAATTATTCGACCAACAGGTGGACAAGTAAAAGATGTGATAGATGAAATTGCTAAAACGATTAAAAAAGGTGAAAGAGTGCTCATAACAACACTTACCAAAAAACAAGCAGAAAATTTGTCAGAATATTTAGATGAAAATAAAATAAAGTCACAATATTTACACTCAGATGTCGATACACTTGATAGAATCACAATTTTAGAAGATTTGCGTAGTGGTAAATTTGATGTTTTAGTAGGGGTGAACTTGCTTAGGGAAGGTTTGGATTTGCCAGAAGTTTCACTTGTTGCTATTTTAGATGCTGACAAAGAAGGGTTTCTCCGAAGTGAGGTTTCACTCATCCAAACAATTGGTCGTGCTTCAAGAAACGTGGAGGGACGTGTAATTTTGTATGCAGATAAAATAACAGGTTCATTGGGGCGAGCAATAGACGAAACAAATCGTCGTCGCAAAATTCAAGAGAAATATAATAAAGAGAATAATATTACACCAACAACAATTAAAAAAGATATTGCATCTATCATAAAATCAAAGAAAGAAGAAAAACAAAAGGCAAGAGAATTTATAGAACTAGCAAGTATGGAAAATATTGAAGGCTATATCAAACAACGTGAAGTAGATATGAAAAAAGCAGCAAAAGCACTAAATTTTGAAGAAGCTGCAATGATACGTGATGAAATTAGAGAGTTAAAAAGAATGTAATTGATAACAAAACTTTGTTTTTTTGTAGATTTCGTATAGACTATGGATAGGAGATGTGTCATTTTGTCATTTTAAATCAAAAGGAGGGTTAACACATGGATAAAAAAGAACAGGCTAGACAGGATCGAGAAGAACGCGCATTAGCAGAGCATGCTAGACTCGCAGAACTTTTTAAAACTGATAGAATGGCATTTGAAAGAGAACGTAAAGAAGCTATTGCAGGCATAATTGGACAATGTGATGATTTGCAAAGACGAGACCAACTTAATGATTTACAAGATAAAATTGATTGTGTTATGAGTGGTGCTAAATCACCACATAACCGATTAGTTTTGATGCAGATGCTTTTTTGGGACCAGGTGCATAATGTATTTATGCCAGCATTACAAATGTGTCAACAAATAAAGCCTTGTTGGGATTGTGAAAAAGATAAAGCAAACAAAATGCACCTTCGGTTGTGTAAAAAAACATAAAATATAAAGTTCGGAAATAAATTAATATTTATTTCCGAACGATTATAATAAATTATGAAAAAAAACAAAAAACAAAAAACATTTATTTGTGATTCGAAAGAAAAATTTATTTCTTGTTATAGACACAAACACCCATTATTATTTTTTGCTATAATTTTTAATATTTTTGTGATTACTGTAATTTTGACGATTAGTGCGATAAATAAAGATTTAGATTTACTTAATGCAAAAAGAATATTATTTAATCAGCCAAATCCAGCTATTTTAGCAGATTCTGAGGAAATATTGGAGGGATATCCGATGTTGGAAATGGCACCGTATATTGCAAAGGAAAATAGAGAAGTAGCTGCATTTATTATTGCAATAGCAAAAAAAGAGAGTGCATGGGGTAAGAGGACACCAAAATTAAATGGAGAAGAATGCTATAACTATTGGGGATTTAGGAAAAAACGTGAGCGAATGGGTAGTGGTGGACACACATGTTTTGATAGTCCAGAGGATGCTGTACGTACAATTGCAATGAGAATTGATGACTTGATAGACAAGGGTTATGATACGCCAAGTAAGATGGTCATTTGGAAATGTGGAAGTTGTAATGGTGCTGCAAGAATTGGTTCACAAAAGTGGATAGAAGATGTAGATCATTATTATCAACAAATGATAAATTTAGAATAGTTTGTAAAGGGTTTTAGTGCATGACAAAAAGTCCAATCAATTTTAGATAGGACTTTTGTTATTTATAGAAATTTTTTAAAATGTGAAGCAGGGTTCTGAAACATTTGCTTCGGTATTATTTTCTATCAAGTTATTTTCTCGTGTTATTGTTGATTGAAAAAATGGTCTAGGTTTTTTGGGTCTATTTTTGTGTACAGCGCAGCGTACACCAAATTTTTGATTATTTAAAATTGTATTTTCGGTTAAAGTTATATCACCGATACCCATAGATGTTAGGAAGGCAACACCATTTTTAATATTGTTGTTGAAGATAGAATCTTTAATTATAACAATATTGTCATAAATTTCTGTTTCTAAACCACTCTCTCCATTATTAGAAGCATTTGTATTTGAGATTATTGCATGCATGTGTGGATGTAGGTCAATTCCTTCTTCACCATTTTCAATAATTTCAGAATTAACAATTTCCACACGCCCATCACGTAGATACATTCCTTGATTATCATTTTTTGTGACAGTGACATCACTAAATCGTACAAGTGGCATACTTGCAATTTCAATATCTGATTTGTCAAATATTTCGTAGGTAACGGCAGCTTTTTCTCCAGGAAGTGTTTTAGTACGTTCTTTTTTTTGCATCAAGACACCAAAGTCGTGAGCATTTGATATTGTTGTGTTTATGAATGTAGCATTGGTATTCCAAGGTATAATAACGGTGTTATTTCCACCTGAAATAGTTAGATTTATTAGTTTTGTATTTTCATTTGTTGTGAGGGCAAATAATTTAGATGATTCATTTAATATAGTCACTTCATTGATATTTCCATATAAGGTTATATTTTCAGGTAGCGTAAGCATCTCTTTGTATGTTCCAGAAGAAATAAAAATTGTTGATACATTTCTCTCTGTTGCAGATGAAATAGCAGATGAAATAGTTGCAAATGGATAGGTCAGAGAACCATTTTGTTGTTTCATAGCCAGTTCATTTCCAAGTATTTTTTGATCCACAAAAATAACATGAGAGGACGTCTCATGTAGTCCTTTGGATAATTCTTGTGAAACATAAAACTGACCACTATACCAGATAGCTCCAAAAAGTGAAATATATATAATTATACGAAATATAAGCCAAAACATATATTGGATTGTACACTTTAAAATTGATTTTGTAAAAAGAAAAGCGGTAAACAAGTTTGTTTACCGCTTAGATTGAATTAGTTATTTTAAATCAGCTCGTTTATTCTGTTCATTTTTGGGCAGGAGAACTTTTTGCAAGTCATAGATTGCTTGTATCATATCATCGCTTTTTATTTCAATACGAGGACATTCTTGTAAGCGAAAATTTATTACAACGATGTAGCTACTATTGTAGCGTGTAATGGATATGCCATCGATATGAGTATGCGATTTCCATACAATTTTTTGTATACGTCGTAACGCATATTTCTTTTTCTTGCCAAGAGCATCAATAGAAATGTGACACATAAATTTGTGATGGTTTCTAAGTTCTTTGTAAAACTCAAATACATCTTTATGACATAATTGCATGTGATAACTATTTCGCAAACAAAATTGGTCACGAATTTCATATGGAAAATTAAACGATAGTATATTCCTTTTTAGGTTGGCGGTTTGAAGCAGTGTGCGAATAACCTTCAATACTCGTTGAGGATTATCAGGAAAGACGCAAGTTTCCAAAAAACATTGTAAGTAGCATCTAAATTCGTTTAAAACAATAGTACTTCTATTTGCTCCTGTTACATTTGTGTCACTTAGATTAATTTCAACTTTGCCAGCAACTTTAATCTTTTCTCCCAAAATTAACTCCTTTTGTAAATATTAAACTTTTAATAAACCAGTTTATTTATACACTATTTTATTACTTTTGTCAAGAAAATTTTTAAGTTAAAAAACTTATTCAACAAAAAAAGAATTGAAGGCAAAATTACGTCATGGAGAAAGTTTCTATGATTGTAAAATCGTAGAGACGCATTGCAATGCGTCTGTACTATGATTGTAAAATCGTAGAGACGCATTGCAATGCGTCTGTACTAAACTTTATGCTTAGTACAAAAGATGGGGGAATTACACCAGGTCAATATGCTGTATTTTATAATAATCAAGTCTGCTTAGGTGGTGGAGTTATTATATGATATAAATAAAAAACTTATCCACAACAAAAAATGCACAAAACCAAAAATTCATGCTATAATAAACAAACAGTATTTAACAGAAGCAGG